>DYMW01000104.1 GCA_020721385.1 Sulfurovum sp.
AATGAGGTTAGGTATGACAAAAACAAAATTTTTATTATTTCTATTTTTTTATATAACAGCACTATTTTATGTAACAATCACTTTGCCTATTGGACCTCATGAAGCGATGGCGTATTATACGGATACCAAATCTTTATATTATTTAACCCATTTCTCTAAAGATTGGTTTGGAAGCGTTTTAGATGTTCGGTTACCATTTTTGTTGTTTGGGTTACTGAATATGGCTCTTTTTTTTAGGATGAGTAGGGCTTACTTTTCAAAAGAAGAAGAGAGCTATTTGGCAACGATGATTTTTGCACTTTTACCAGGGATTATTACTTCAGCGATATTGGTCAATATTGCTGTTGTGGTGATTACTTTGGTTTTAAGCTTTATTATCTTTTATGAAAAAAAGCAACAAATAGGGCAGGTGATTGTGATGATATTGCTTTTATTGATTCATGACGCTTCGATTATCTTTTTTATTGCTTTGGTCATTTTTTCTGCTTTTAAGCGTGATATCCAACTCTTTATGTTTGCTATGATATTGTCAATTATCAGTCTACTCTATTTTAATGAACTAACTATAAATGGAAAACCTAAAGGAGAGTTTTTAGAACTTTTTGGACTCTATGTGGCGTTGTTTTCTCCTTTGGTATTTATCTATTTTTTCTATGCCTTGTATCGCATTTTGGTACGAGAGAGAAAAGATATATTGTGGTATATCTCGTTTATAGCTTTTGTACTTTCCATTGTTTTGTCGTTGCGTCAACAGGTTATTATGACTGATTTTGCTCCGTATGTTATTGTGTCAGTGGTCTTAATGGTGGTGAGTTATCATCGGACACTCTATATTCGGTTGCCTCAATTTCAAAAAGGGTATCGTTTGGGGTTTAAAATTGTGATATCCTCTTTGGTGCTTAGTGCGTTTGTTATTATTTTTCATCAATTATTCTTTTGTTTTTTTAAAGACAAATCAAAACATTTTGCCTACGCTTTTTATGAACCCTATTGGAAAGTGTTGGAGTTGCATCAAATAGAGCAGAATTGTTACACTGTTGAGCGTAAAAAAGTTCAGTATCAATTAAAATATTATGGGATAGAAGAGTGTCGTGATTCAATTGTTCCTAAAATACACAAATAACCGAAACTTCTTAATACTATAACTTTAAAATATATAAATTAAATGCCCATAATGGTAAAATTACACCAATCACATTCAATAAAGGAGACTCGATGGCTCAAAAAGCGATTAGAGAATACGACGCAAAGTCGATTTTAGCTAAACATTGGGATAAGTACTTTCCAAGTTTTACTTATGCTTATGAAACAGTAATGGTTCAAAATGGAACAGAGTTACAAGAAGCAGCAAAATCAAATACATGGTTAAATGAAAAAACATTGGTTGCAAAACCAGATATGTTATTTGGTAAAAGAGGAAAGAATGGTTTAGTACTTTTTAGAGATGCTAAACCAGGAGATGTCTCTTTAGCTAAAGCGACAAGCTGGATTGATGAAAAATCGAGTGAAAAGCAATCTGTTTACTTCTCATTTGACGGTGATACACCAACAGGTGAGCCATCGGTTGATATGTTGACGCACTTCATTGTTGAACCATTTACACCACATGCACAAGAAGAAGAGTATTATATTTCGGCAACCGTTGTTGGTGATGATGATGTTCTTTATATGTCTGCTGAAGGTGGAATGGAAGTTGAAGAAAATTGGGATAAAGTGATTGAAGTTAAATTTTCAATTACAGATACAGAAGATGCAATTGAAGCTAAAATTAGAGCCAACATTCCTAATGATGTAGCCCAAAAAGATAAAGAAGCATTTGCTGAATTTGCAATTGGTTTTTTTAGAGCGTATCGAGAATTAAATTTTGCATACCTTGAAATCAATCCATTTGTAATGCAAGGTAATAAAATTGAGCTTCTTGATATGGTTGCAAAATTGGATGATACCGCTGGATTCTTAATGGTAAATGAGTGGGGAGATGTTGAATACCCAACAGCATTTGGTATGGAAGCAAAATCTCCAGAAGTTGAAGCAATTGAAGCTGCGGATGCGAAAACAGGTGCTTCATTAAAACTTACACTTCTTAAACCAGAAGCTAGAATTTGGACAATGGTAGCAGGTGGTGGTGCATCGGTTGTTTATGCGGATACGATTGCTGACTTTGCTGGTATTGACGATCTTGCTAACTATGGTGAGTATTCAGGTGGACCAACTACAGGTGAAACCAAATTTTATGCAGAGACCATTCTTGATTTGATGACCAGAGAAAAAGATGCACAAGGTAGAGACAAAATCCTTATTATTGGTGGAGCGATTGCCAACTTTACGGATGTTGCGAAAACATTTACAGGTATTATTCAAGCATTTGAAGGCTATGCTGATAAAATGAAAGCTGTAGGCATCAAAATTTTTGTTAGACGTGGTGGACCAAACTATGAAAAAGGTCTTAAAGACATTAAAGAAGCGGCTGATAGATTGGGTCTTTACATTGAAGTATATGGGCCAGAAACTCACGTAACAGACATCGTGCGTATGGCACTAGAGAAGTAGGGAGAAGAGAATGTCAAAATTATTTACTAAAGATACACAAGCTATTTTTTGGAACAACAATACAACAGCTATCCAAAGAATGTTGGATTATGATTATACCATTAAAAGAACAACACCATCGGTAGCAGCAATTGTTGCACCAACTGCAAGTAACAAGTTTGATAAGTTTTTCTGGGGTGCGGATGAGATTATGATTCCACTCTATAAAACAACAGCAGAAGCAAAAGCAGCCCATCCAGAAGCGGAATCACTTCTTAACTTTGCATCATTTAGAACAGCGTATGATGTAACCATGGATGCACTTAACATGGGTGGATTTAAATCAATTATGATTACTGCAGAGGGTATTCCTGAAAGACTTGCACGTGGTATGAATGCGTTTGCTAGAGAAAAAGGTGTAACAGTAATTGGACCAGCAACAGTTGGTGCTATTGCTCCAGGTGCTTTTAAAATTGCAAACATTGGTGGTACAATCGAGAACATTATTAACTCTAAACTTCATAGAGCAGGTTCATGTGGTCTTGTAACACGTTCAGGTGGTCTTTTCAACGAACTTTCTAACATTATTGCTATCAATGCGGATGGTATTGCTGAAGGTGTTGCGATTGGTGGAGACAGATTTGTTGGTTCAGTATTTATTGATAATCTTCTTAGAATGGAAGAGAACCCAGAAGTTAAATACATGATTCTTCTTGGAGAAGTTGGTGGTACAGAAGAGTATAAAGTAATTGAAGCAGTTAAATCAGGTAAAATTACCAAACCAATTATTGCATGGTGTATTGGTACGATTGCCAAGTATTATGACAGTGGTGTTCAGTTTGGTCATGCTGGTGCTTCAGCAAACGGTGAGATGGAAACAGCTGAGTTTAAAAACAGAGCAATGGCTGAAGCAGGTATTTTTGTACCTGCGACATTCAATGACCTTCCTGCGAAAATTAAAGAAGTTTATGAATCTCTTAATATCGCTCCAATTGCAGAACCAGAGATGAATACAGTTCCTAAAGTTAGAAAATCTAAAGAGTTTATTTGTACCATTTCTGATGACAGAGGTGATGAGTGTACTTACGCAGGTTTCCCAATCTCTTCGTTGGCAACACCAGATACAGGTAAAGGTATTGGTGATGTTGTATCATTATTGTGGTTCAAAAAACAGTACCCAACATGGGCTACACAGTTTATTGAAACTGTGATTAAAACCGTTGCAGACCATGGTCCAGCTGTTTCAGGTGCACACAATGCAAAAGTAACAGCAAGAGCTGGTAAATCAGTAGTAGAAGCATTGGTAACAGGTCTTCTTACCATTGGACCAAGATTTGGTGGTGCGATTGATGGTGCTGCGAAGTACTTCAAGTATGCTGATGATCATGGTTTAACTCCAGCAGAGTTTCTAAACTACATGAAAGGTGAGGGTGTACCAATTCCAGGAATCGGACATAGAATTAAATCTCTTAAAAACCCAGACCTAAGAGTTGAAGGATTGAAAAAATTTGCTAGAGAGTATTTCCCAGCAACACCACTTCTTGATTATGCTTTAACAGTTGAGCAATTAACAACAAGTAAAAAAGAGAACCTTATTCTTAATGTTGATGGTACAATCGGTATTCTTATGGTTGATATGTGGAGAGCATTAGGTTATTCAGAAGAAGAGATTAATGAATTTATTGAATCAGGTACACTAAACGCATTCTTTATTGTGGGTAGAAGTATTGGTTTCATTGGTCATATTCTTGATGAAAAAAGATTGGCAATGCCTATGTATAGACATCCAATGGATGATATTTTATACGATGTTCAAATGGCGGATGAAATATAACCTCTCTTTTAATTTAAATAATTAAAATCTTCTTAAACTTATGGTATAATTTATAGAATTAAATTATACCAAGGTTCTTTTCTATGAAAAAATCAGCATTTACCATGATTGAGCTTGTTTTTGTTATTGTAGTTTTAGGTATTTTAGCATCACTTGCCAGTTCACGAATAGACCGTGATTTAAAACAAGAAGCAGCTGAAACCATACTTTCTCATATTCGATTAGCACAACAATTGGCACTGAATGATAATAAGCATCGTTCGGATAATAATCCCGAATGGCAAAAAGCATATTGGCGATTTGAATATCGAAAGTGTACTGGAATTGATGAATATACGTACAGAGTAGGTTCAGATATTGATATGGATAAAAGTATTGATAAAGATGAATCTGCTATTGATCCCATTACAGGAAAATATCTTTATACCAATTGGAGTTGTACCGATTTAGAAACCGATGAAAGTCCATCTATATTACTAGGAAAAAGATTTGGTATTCAAAATATACAAAAATATGGAGGATGTTCAAAAGTTCAGCATATTGCTTTTGATTATTTTGGTCGTCCACACCATCAAATAGCCAGTTATAACTCACCAAATTTTGAATATATAATGAAAACAGATTGTAGATTAAAGTTTGAAATGTCAACAGATATTAATAATGATGGAGAAATTAATAATGATGACAGTTTTACTATTAATATAGAATCGGACACAGGACG
>DYMW01000105.1:0-2292 GCA_020721385.1 Sulfurovum sp.
AAAAAGAAAAGTAATACTTTTTGTTATAATACGCCAAAAATTAAAACTAGGATTTTAAATGTTGGTAGCTCCAAGTATTCTTTCGGCTGATTTTGGAAATTTGGCACAAGATGTTAAAGCGATTTGTGAAGCAGGGTGTGATTTGGTTCATGTGGATGTTATGGATGGGCATTTTGTACCCAACTTAACCATTGGACCAGTGGTGGTAGAAGCGGTGGCAAAGGTGGCAACCAAACCACTAGATATTCACTTAATGGTAGAGAACAACTCTTTTTTTGTGGATTTGTTTGCTCCTCTAAAACCTGAATTTATCTCGTTTCATATTGAAGAGGAGAAACATCCTCATCGATTGATTCAAAAAATTCGCTCATTAGGAATAAGACCTGCCATTACCCTGAACCCACATACGCCTCCCCAAAATATTGAATTTTTATTGGCAGATATTGATATGGTGCTTTTAATGTCGGTTAATCCAGGGTTTGGAGGACAAAAGTTTATCCCATCGGTGATAGAACGTGCTAAACGGTTGAAAGTACTTATTGAGAAACACAATCCTGATTGTTTGATAGAAGTAGATGGTGGGGTGAACGACCAAAATGTATTGGCGTTAAAAGAAGCTGGTGTGAATGTTGTGGTTGCTGGTTCTTATGTTTTTGGAAATAAAGAGGGTTATAAGCACGCTATAGATTCTTTAAAGGTATAATCTTTCATTACTGTAGGGAAGTATTAGGAGTTATTATGCGTGTTAAAATATGTGGTATTACCAATTTTCAGGATGCGATGCAAGCGGTTGAAGCAGGAGCAGATGCTTTGGGTTTTGTTTTTTATAAAGAGTCACCACGGTACATTACACCAAGTGATGCTAAAAAAATTATTGATAAACTTCCTCCTTTTGTAGGACGGGTAGGGTTATTTGTTAATGAGGGTATTGATACCATTGATACCATATCAAAGTATTGTGATTTAACATTATGTCAAATTCATTTTGATGTCGATGAAGAGGCGTTGGATATGATAGGTTCAAAAGCAATGCCTGTGGTTCGTGCCAAAGAAGCGAAAGATGTATGGCAATATAAAGACCGATACCGTTTGATAGACGCCTACAGTGAAGATTATGGTGGAAGTGGAAAACGACTCAATTTAGAGTGGTTTGATGGAATGGATTGCTCAAAAATTATTTTGGCGGGTGGATTAACAGCTGAGAATTTAGAAGAGCTAAAAAAATATAATTTTTATGGGGTTGATGTCAGTTCAGGTGTTGAACGAATTAAGGGACAAAAAGATCACCAAAAGGTCACAAAGTTTATAAAGAATGCAAAAAGTTTATGAAGAATTAACCTCTGCGTTTAGACGAAATCAAGGACGCCTGTCTCCTGCATCGTATGAACGTATTGTTACAAAATATACCACACTGTTTGAAGACTCTGAAACACTTTTTTTACTGCTTCAAGCATCAGGGTATCCTATTGTTGAGGATGAAAATGGTTTCTATTTGGAGACCTATTTTAAACCTTATGATGAACAACGATATTGTGTGATTGATATTGAAACCAATGGAAGTAAGCCAGAATCGGCACAAGTGATTGAAGTTGGGGCGGTGATGGTTCAAAATGGTGAGATTATTGACCACTATGAGAGTTTTGTGGAGTGTACCTTTTTACCAGAGTATATTTCAAAAATTACAGGCATTGTTCCAGAAGATTTAATTGATGCCCCAAGTAGGCTTACGGTGTTAAGCCAATTGCGTCTTTTTTTAGATGATGCGGTATTTGTAGCCCACAATGCCAATTTTGATTATGGATTTTTAAACCATTCATTTGACCGTTTTGGTTTGGGAAGCATTGGAAATCAAAAACTCTGTTCTATTGATTTGGCACGACGTACCATAGAGAGTGAACGGTATGGGTTGGCACATCTCAATGAGTTTTTAGAGATTGGAACACCTGTTCATCATCGGGCGTATAGTGATGCCTTAACGACAGCAAAATTATTGGCAATCATTTTTAAAAATTTACCAGAGTCCATTAAAACAACCGATGATTTATTACGTTTTTCTATCTCTAGTAGAAAAGAGAGAACGCAGAATAAAGCATTGATATCTTAAAATATTCATGGTTATATTGAGATTAATATTTATATTGCTATAATAAAAAAAAACGTTTACAAGGGAACTAACATGAAAAAGAGTAACAAGTTACTAATTTCAACGATTCTATTGGCATTATTGGTCACAGGGTGTGTAAAACCAGTTCAAAATACAGGAACAACATCAACCCCTACGTATGATAATAC
>DYMW01000105.1:2392-5074 GCA_020721385.1 Sulfurovum sp.
TCGGCTTCTGTTTATTCAGATGGACCAATTGTTTATGAAGACCCCGCTACTGCAAGTACCAATAATTCCATTATTTATGGTGATTTACCAAGTGATGAGACCGTGATTAGTACAGGAACCAGTTATGACCCTGGTGTGGTGGTCAATCCTGCTACAACAAGCGGTAATGGTGCGTATGGTAATCCTTATGGTTCATCAAGTACAACAACTTATCCTGATCCTTATACGAGTGGCAATGTTGGCACAACATCTTCTGCTTCAACAAGTACCTATAGTGGAGGTGGTGGAATACATTTACAAGTGGCAGCACTCAAAGACACCTACTCCGCAGAAACGTTTAAAAGTGGTCTTAGTTTAGATCCGAAATACAGTGCTTACGTTCAACAGTCTGGTGGTATGAGTAAAGTTATTGTTACAGGTTTCTCTTCGACATCAGAAGCGTATCAATTACGAGACCGACAATTTCCAGGTGCTTTTTTGGTGAGTGGTAGTTCATCAAGTGTTGTTCAACCTGCCTATACGCCTACAACAACTTCAAATGATTATACCATTAACAATCCGTATGCCACGAGTGCAACAACAGTAACAGGTAGTGGAATCGGTGTTCAAATAGGTGCTTTCTCATCACAAGCAAAAGCTCAAAGTGTGGCGGATAATAATGTAGGTCAATATCCAGCGATTGTTAAGCAAGGACTTAGTCAAGGTAAAACTGTTTACAAGGTTATTTTAACAGGATTCGCCAGTCAATCTGCAGCAAAATCAGCGATTGCTTCAGGACAAATTCCTAATGGATTTGTAACCAACTATTAATTAAAGGGGCAGATAGATTTTATCTATCAGCTCTTGATATTCACTGGTGGCATCACTGTCTAAGGTGATACCACCACCGCTTTTATAATAGAGTTTGTCATTTTCTTTTTCAATAAAACGTATCATGACGGCAGTGTATAAATTTTCTCCATCAAAAAGTCCAAAAATTCCTGTGTAAAACCCCCGTTTATAATTTTCTATGTTGTTAATGATATTCACCGTACTATATTTTGGTGTACCTGTAATGGAACCTGCAGGGAGAAGTTTTAAAAGGAGTTCGCCTAAATGGTCTCGCCAATCTTCGGGTAAGGTAGCTCTGATTTTGGAACTGATTTGGAGCAACTCTTTATCCCCTGCTTTAATCTTTTCGACATAGCGAAACTGCTCTACGGTAACATTGTTACCCACCATTCCCAAATCGTTACGCATTAAATCGACAATCATAATGTGTTCAGCCATCTCTTTTTCATTTGCAAGTATCTGCTCTTTGGCATTGGGGATAGAAGCCTCTATGGTTCCTTTCATTGGGTAAGTGGCAATGGTGTTGCCCTCTATCTCTATAAATTTTTCAGGTGAAAAACAGATAAATTTATCTTTAAAATAGAGTTTATATTTCGCTCTGGCGTAGGTAAAAATCTCTTTAAGCGTAAGGTTGCTTTCAATAGGAGTTTTAAAGGTGAGATTGAGCAGATAGGTATTGCCTGAGCGAATCTCTTCGAGTACTTTTTCTAAAGCCACTTTATACGTGTTGAAAGCAATAGGACTTTTATGTAGATGGTATTTTTTTTTAAGAGGTTTTTGAGGGTAGTTGCGTTGATTGCCTATTTTAAAAAAGACATCGTTGTCTAAATTTTTGAGAGGTTGTACAAATTGTTGGGTTAAATCATAAGAGAGTACCATTAAAAATGGCTCTCTTTCTCTAGCAAGTTTGGTAATCTCCTCCATTAGCTGTCAAGCAGTAGGGCTTTTAAGATTGCCATACGGACAAAAACACCATTTTTAACCTGTGCTAAAACTTTGCATCGCTCATCTTGTAACATCTCATCACTGATGTCAATGTTTCGCATTACGGGGCCTGGGTGAAGAAGTACAATATCTCTATTTCCCAATCGTTTTTTTGTAATACAGTACTCTTTGGCATATTCATTATAGTCTTCAAATATAGGGGCTTTATGGCGTTCAAGTTGGGCTCTAAGGCTCATAATCACATCTACTTTATCAATGACCTCTTCAAGATGTTGATATTTTGGTAAATCATTGTCGGGCATAAATGGTTCAGGAGCAACCAACACCACATTCATTCCCATTCGTGTAAAGAGTCGAATACCAGAACTTGCCACACGTGAACTAACGATGTCTCCCACAATGGCAATGGTTTTTCCTTTTAAATCACCAAAATGTTCTTGCATGGTAAAGTAATCCAGTAAGGCTTGGGTAGGGTGGGCATGGTTTCCTGCACCTGCATTAATAATACACGTTAATTCTTTGTCTGCCAATTTTTGAGGGGTATTGTTGTACTCATGACGAATAATTACCCCATCAGGTTCCATGGCACAAAGATTGTCGAACGTGTCTTCAAGACTCTCCCCTTTATTGGTCGAGCTTGTAGAAGGGTCAAGATATACCACAGAAGCACCCAATCGTTTGGCAGCCACTTCAAAAGAACTTCGTGTTCGGGTTGAGTTCTCAAAAAAGAGAGTGATGAGAAGTTTGTTTCGTAGCAGTTGATTGGGTCTCTGTTGTTTAAATGTTTTGGCATCTTTTAAAATATTGGCTATTTGTTCTTCGGTAAAATCATTGGTATCGACTAAATGTTGCATTAAGTACCCTTCTTTTTTTCTTTGTGATTATAGCCAATGGATGGTAAAAAAA
>DYMW01000011.1:0-4380 GCA_020721385.1 Sulfurovum sp.
AAATGTGTGGCCGGGAGAGGGAGATTCGAACTCCCGGAGGTATAACCCTCACCGGTTTTCAAGACCGGCACATTCGACCACTCTGACATCTCCCGACAATTTTAAAAGAATGTAATTTTATCTAAAAAAACTTAAAATTACTTTAAAGAAATAGATATTTTGGAGGCGACACCCAGATTCGAACTGGGGATAGCAGCTTTGCAGGCTGCGGCCTTACCACTTGGCGATGTCGCCACGCCTATTTATTGAAACCATCTTTAGTGGTACCCGGAGCCGGACTCGAACCGGCACGGTCGCAATGACCGGGGGATTTTAAGTCCCCTGTGTCTACCATTCCACCACCCGGGCATAATTGGTACAACCAAAGATTGAAATTTAAATATCACAATTTAATGGAGCGGGAAACGAGGATCGAACTCGCGACCCCGACCTTGGCAAGGTCGTGCTCTACCGCTGAGCTATTCCCGCATATATTACTTTTAAATTGGAGTGCGATTATAGCTAATTTTTTTTTAGTTGTAAAGGTTTTTGGGTATAATTTTTTAAAATTGTTAAAAATAACCCATTAAGGAAAAATATGCGAAGTGATATAGTAAAAAAAGGGCATAACCGAGCCCCTCACCGTTCTCTCTTTAGAGCCACTGGATTAAAAGATGAAGATTTTGATAAACCATTTATTGGAGTAGCCAACTCTTTTATAGAGATTATTCCTGGACACTTCTTTTTGGATAAAGTCTCTGACATTATCAAAGATGAGATTAGAAAAGCTGGTTGTGTTCCTTTTGAATTTAATACCATTGGTGTAGATGATGGCATTGCAATGGGTCATGATGGTATGCTTTTTTCACTACCAAGCCGTGAGATTATTGCCAACTCAATAGAGACGGTTATGAATGCACATAAACTTGATGCCATGATAGCCATACCAAACTGTGACAAAATTGTACCGGGGATGATTATGGGAGCTTTACGTGTTAATGTACCTACCGTATTTGTTTCAGGTGGTCCAATGGCTAAAGGTTATACCAAAGATGGTGTACCTATAGATTTGGCAACTGCCTTTGAGGCTGTTGGTAAATTTGAAGCTGGGGAAATTACCGAAGCTGAGTTGACCGACATCGAGTGTAATGCTTGTCCAAGTGGAGGTTCATGTTCGGGAATGTTTACTGCCAACTCAATGAACACCCTTATGGAAGCAATGGGAATTGCTCTACCTGGAAATGGTACCATTTTAGCCCTTACCAAAGAGCGCGAAGAACTCTACCGAAAAGCAGCTAGAAGAGTATGTGAAATCGCCCTCATGAAAGAAGAAAAGTCTGTACTTTACAATATAAGAAATATTTTAAATGAAAATGCCATTCGTAATGCTTTTGCTGTTGATATGGCAATGGGTGGGAGTTCAAACACTGTTTTACATATGTTGGCAATTGCCAAAGAAGCAGAAGTAGACTTTAATTTAGAAGACATTAACAGCATTTCAAAACGTGTTTCACACATTGCTAAAATATCTCCAAGTTTGAGTACCATTCACATGCAAGATATTGACAAAGCAGGTGGAGTAAGTGCCGTGATGCATGAGATGAGTAAACGTGGTGATGATATTTTATTGGACAACCCAACCATTACAGGTGAGACATTAAAAGAGCGTATTGCTAATGCCAAAATCGTTGATACCAACATTATCCATACCATTGATAACCCGTACTCTGCTGTGGGTGGATTGGCAATTTTGTATGGTAACTTGGCTGAACAAGGAGCAGTTATTAAAACCGCAGGAATTACAGGGGATAGAGTCTTTACAGGAACTGCTGTTTGCTTTAACTCACAAGATGAATGTATCACTGGAATTCTCAGTGGTAAAGTAAAAGCTGGGAATGTTGTGGTTATTCGTTATGAAGGACCAAGAGGTGGACCTGGAATGCAAGAGATGTTGAGTCCCACCAGTCTTATTATGGGTATGGGATTGGGTGATAAAGTGGCACTCATAACCGATGGTCGTTTTTCTGGAGCTACACGTGGTGCGAGTATTGGTCATGTTTCCCCAGAAGCTGCTGAAGGTGGAATGATAGGATTACTTGAAGATGGTGATGAGATTCATATTGATGTTGACCAATATATTTTACAAGTCAATATCTCTGATGAAGAAGTAGCCAAAAGAAGAGCAAACTTTACTCCTATTATTAAACCACTTACCAGTAAGTGGTTAAAACAGTATCGTGCTTTAGTAACCAATGCAAGTTCAGGAGCTGTATTAGAGGCTGAATAAACCACTATTTCGTAGATGAAATCATCTACGAAAAATAAACATTACTTGCGATAAATGTCTCCTAAATGGCGACAACTTTGACTCTGACCCATATCACATGCTTTCTTGAAATAGGCAACTGCTTTTGTATCGTCAGCTTTTTCTTCATGGTACAATCCTAATTTATAACAACTAATGGCATTCCCATATCCACAAGCCCGTCTTGCAATTCCTACATCGACTTCACTTTTAATGGATTCAATTTTTTTCCCATAAACAGTGCCCAATCTATTACAACTCTCTATATCATTCAATTGACAAGCAACGTCGTAATATTTTTCTGCTTTCATATCATCTTGTTGTACCCCATTTTTACCCATTTCATACATGTATCCAAGATTGTTACACCCAGAGGCTTCACCCAATTCACAGGCATCTAGATAAAGTGAAATGGCTTCAAAAACATCTTTGCTAACATACAAACCATGAGCATACATATAGGCTAAATCATTACAACCTGAACCGATACCACCATTACAACTTTTTTGATAATAGAGTGCTGCTTTATATTTATTTTCACTACTTCCCTCCCCATGAAAATACATAGAACCCAAGTTATAACATCCCTCCATCTTATTAAGTGTACAGGCTTTTTCATAAAGTTTTAATGCTTTCCCATTGTATCTCTCTACTCCATGACCTTTATTGTACATATAACCAAGATTGTTACATCCTTCACCAAAATCTAATGAACATGCTTTCGTATAATACTCCAATGCTTGTTCATAATCGATGCTCTCACCTTTACCTAAGTCATAAATAACTCCCAATTCATTACATGCTTTGCTATCATTTAAGGCACACGCTTTTTTATAAAATTGAATGTATGTCGAATCGGTTAATTGAGAAAATTCTTTTGTGGGAAGCACCTTGCCACAAAAGTTAATACATAAAATAATAGCGGTTAAGATAACTATTGTTAAAATCACTGGTTTTTTGGGTATATTTGCCATAATAAGTCCTTTTTATAAATAAAAGAATATCTCATTTTTTTAATAGTGTCAAGTTGTTAAAAATATTAAAAATATATTAACTTTAGATATTAAAATAAAAATAATGGTTTATAAGGAAAAAAAATAGTTTATAACAACATTTACAAAATAGAAAACTGTATTAAACAGCCTATATGATGGGATTGATATAAATCTAAATTTATAGACTTTTTTTTAAGAAATTCCACAATTATTTTCAAAATTCATGTTATACTCAAAGCATGAAAAAAATTATATTAATAAACTTAACACTTTTATCATCTGTTGTTTTTTTCTCAGGTTGTGCACATAATAAACCAAAGCCTAAAACAGCCTCAGTAAAAAATCAAATTTCTATCTATAAGATTATGGGAATTACAGAAACCTCAGAACCCACCAATCAAATTACGGATATTGAAGTAATTTCCTATGGTACACCTGAACAAAATTTCCAGAAACCTGATGTTAACCGTATTAAAAATGGTGTTGAGTGGAATGCCAGAAGTTTTTTAGGAACACCTTATGTTTGGGGTGCTACAGGACCTTCTACTTTTGACTGTTCAGGATTTACGCAATGGGTTTATCGTGATGTAGGTATAAATATTCCTCGTGTTGCAAGAGATCAAGCAACAATCGGTCAATATGTACGATTTGAAGATCTTCAACGAGGGGATATGGTTTTCTTTGATACGCACAAAAAACGAACAGGTCAAGTAACACATGTGGGTATTTATTTGGGTAACAACAATTTTATACATGCCAGCTCGGTAGGGAAAAAAGTCGTTATCTATAGCTTTAATGATCGTGATGCTTTTTATAAAGAACGCTTCTTGTGGGGTCGACGTGTTATTCAAGATACTTTACACTATGCTTCATCCAACTAAAAAATGGATTTGGCACTGCTAAATTAAGATAAAATATAAGATTAAACATTTATAACACTTTGGGTTTTTTCCTTTTTTACCAAAGAAATTTTATCCATATGTTTAGCAGTGCCAAATCCATTAACATCCTATCTGCATAGAAAATTCTTCATTATCACCATCCCCCTTTAAAACATTACTCTTTTTTTTCTTTTTTTTGATATACTCATATAAAAATTGA
>DYMW01000011.1:4480-6318 GCA_020721385.1 Sulfurovum sp.
ATTTTATGATTTTAGAAAGAAAAGGTTCCTGTGCGTTTTTTTAAAAATAGTTTCTTTATTACTGTTACCATTGGATTGGCTGTAGCCCTTGAAGCAATGACAATTAACTCTTTACAAGAGTTTAATACTATTAATAACTCTTTTCAGGAGGCAAGCTCAAAGTATAAAAATTATGGAAAAGATGTAACACTTTCAGAGATTAAATACAGTGAAGCTGCCACACAAGAGTTAATGCAATTGGTTGTAAATAATGATATCGAAACATTTAAAACCATTGCCAATAAAAATTTTATACAAGAGATTTATCAAAAAAATCAATATACACCCATCTGGTTTAATGATAAAGGTGTCAAACAAGACTCACTTAATGAACTCTGTACTATTATCCAAGCCGATATTACATTGGATGAAAATGGTCCTGTTTTCAAACGTTCACAAGAGTTACAATCACTGCTAAGTACAAACCCTAAATTGACCTTACAACAACAGCTATACTACGATTTACAACTCTCTTCTTTGTATAAATCTTATGTAAGCTATCATCTTTATGGTGCCATTGAATGGAAAGGATTTGAACAAAAACTTGCCACATTACGCCGTAATAAAATGAATGCCGACTGGGTTACCAATACACCAAAATACAATATCGCTGAATTGATGTTTGCTTATCCACTTTCACATATTATTGCCGTAACCACACCCAATAGTTTCGGATATCAACAACTTCTAAGTGAACTTCGTAGACTTAAAAAAATACAAAAACAAGGTGGTTGGAAAAAGCTCTCAAACAGTCCTCAACTCAGATATGGAAAATCAGGAGCCTTGGTCAAACAACTCACCGAACGATTAGAAAGTTCAGGTGACTACCGATGTCAACATAATAGAGCAACCTATACCTATGACCAATGTCTACAAAAAGCTGTTAAACAGTTTCAAATCCGTCATGGTATCTCTGCTTCAGGAAGCATAAACAATTATACCATTAGTAAACTCAATCTACCCGTAGAGTGGAAAATCAATAAAGTTTTACTCAATATTGATAGAATCAAACGTCTTCCTGATCAACCTGAAGACCGTTATATTATGGTAAATATTCCTGACTTTAAACTCTATTACAAAGAAAATGGTCAAGAGAAACTCTCAATGAGGGTTATTGTCGGAGATAAAGAACACCATACCCCAATTTTTAGTAATGCTGTCTCGTATATTGTGCTTAATCCTTATTGGATTATTCCAGATACTATTGCCAAACAAGAAGTCATTCCTGAGATGATAAAAAATCCAAACTATTTGGCTCAAAAAGGTTATGAAGTACGAAAAGATTTTGCCTTCTCACGTCCTCCATTAGATTGTAACAGCATCAATTGGTCACAAGTTTTACGAAACAAGCAAAGTAATAAGTATAAATTTGTACAACCTCCTGGATCTAACAATGCTTTGGGAAAAATAAAATTTAAATTCCCAAATCAATTTGCTGTTTACATGCATGATACGCCTACAAAAAACCTCTTTAAAAAAGGTGAACGAGCATTTTCTCATGGATGCATTAGAGTAGCAAACCCAGAGGGTCTTTTAGCAACTTTTGCACCTCATGAACGCTCAGTGAACTATGATAGAGCACAAGCCATTCTAAAAGGTAAAACAAAAACCCAACTCAACCTTTCAGAGCGTGTTCCTGTACACATTGTTTATCTTACTGCTTGGATTAATAGTGATGGGTTGCTTCACTATCGAAATGATGTGTATAACTACGATTCAAAACAAATAAGATCAATTGAGTAATAGAGGGGGTTATCCCTTCTATTTGTAAGAAAATACATTGCTTTATTATACTCTTT
>DYMW01000011.1:6418-21759 GCA_020721385.1 Sulfurovum sp.
AGTATGAACAAACTTAATTATAAGGAGCAAAAAGAGCATGAAACGAACCATTTACATTCTATTTATTACCCTATTATTATCCTTTTCACTTTATGCAGATAGTTCCTCTACCAATAAACCTAAGATAGCCCTTATAAATGTAGATTTTCAAATAGAGTGTAGTAATCAATTACGTCAATATCTAACCTCTACCCAATCTGTTTTATTAAAAAAAATAAACAACAAACCATTTTTTTTACGCTTTTATCGTCAAAATAGCTATATGCCTTTGTGGATAAATGAAACTGGGATAAATCAAAACCAAGTTACTACACTTTTTTCATACATTAAAAACGATATAACCCTCAATCCTCATGGGCCCATTTATGAACACTATCAACTACTTGAAAAAAGTATGCAAACAATAGAAACTCCACTTCAATTGGCACAACTTGAAGTTCAATTAACTGCTCTCTATTATGATTTTTTAGATTATTCTATTTACGGTTCTATTTCATGGCAAGAGTTCAAAAGAAAACTCGTAGAGCTTAGAAAATACCGTATCTATGCCAATTGGATTGAATATAAACCACCCTATTCTATTTCGGAACTCTTACTTCAAGAGAACATTAATGATACCATGGATGAAATTACCCCAAAACGTTTTGGCTACCAAGGTTTACTGCTTGCCTTACAGCAACTCAAAGAGATTGAAGCCAATGGTGGATGGGAAAAATTACCTACTTCTAAAACATTGGCATTAGGAAGTTCGGGTGATGTGGTGAAAAAACTTCGTGAACGTTTAGAAAAATCCCATGACCTAAACTATTGTGAACCAAAAATAGATGAGTTATTCGAAAACAATGAAAACAACAGTAGTTATAACAAAGAAAATCAAGCTCAAATTGAACCCGATGCTTTTTTTGATACCTGTTTAGAAAATGCTGTTAAACACTTTCAAAAACGGCATGGACTAGATGAAGATGGTGTTGTGGGAGGAACAACACAACGTGTACTAAACATCACGATTCAAGAGAATATACAAACAATACTACTCAACCTAGAGCGAATCAAATGGTTACCTAGAACAATGGATGAACGCTATTTGGTGGTGAATATTCCTGAATTCATGCTTCACTATATTGTCAATAATGAAACCCAAAAAAAGCTCAAAGTGATTGTGGGTGATAAAAAACATCCTACCCCAATTTTTAATCAAGCAGTCTCATTTATGATTTTAAATCCTTATTGGAAAGTTCCTGAAGGGATTGTGCAACGTGAAATTGTTCCTGCCATGATGAAAAATCGAAACTATTTACGCAAAGAGGGTATAGAAGCCCATAGAACATGGGATGAACACTCGGCTAAAATCAATCTTTCTTCACTTTATTGGGCAACTTATAGTTCAGGAAAAATAAAATTTCCTTATCGATTAATGCAACCTCCTGGACCTAAAAATGCCTTAGGAAAAATAAAATTTAAATTTCCAAACCAATTTGATGTCTATTTGCATGATACCCCTACCAAACATCTTTTTGACAAAAGTGTACGGGCATTCTCGCATGGATGTGTACGCCTTTGGCAACCAGAATCGCTCCTAGAAAGCATTGCTTCATTTGATAGTGCCATAGACTTAGCTCAAGCAGAAGAGATACTCAAAGGTACAGAGAGCATACAACTCAATATGAGTCAAAAATTACCCATCTATTTGGTCTATTTAACCGCACGAATGAACAATGACAATGAGATAGAATTTAGCAATGATATTTATGATTATGATAAAAAACAAAAACTGCGTCTACGTTAAATTGAGATATGTGTAAAAAAAACTACTTAAAGGTATAATATCTTGCTGGATAATTTCCATTCAATAAGATTTCACTGCTATAAAAAATAAACAATGGTGTGTCATCTTCCATCCCTCCAATAGGGATGGGTTCAGCTTCCGTTACATTGATGGTCTTCTCAATTTTTTTAAGTATATCTCGACTTTCTAAATCTTTAATGTTAAACTCATCAACCAACATATCATAAGCATTCTTTTTATCTTTACTGTAGCGGTGAACTTTATCGGTTAAAAACAATGCATTATCCAATTCACTGTTGCTTCGTTTCAGTACATAACTCACCATATCTCGATTTTTCATCTGTAACTCCATGGCACCACCCACCACAATGGCTACAATGACAATGGCAATAATTACTTCGATAAGAGAAAAAGCTTTTTTAGATTTTTTATAATTTTTAATCATTGTGTCTGTTCCATTATTTTAATAATAAGAGCCACTGTCTCTTAAATCATATTGTTCATTTATCCACAATGCTTTTGCCTCTTCTAAGTCAGCAACTTTGGTCGCTTCACCAAAATAAGTTGGTAAATAATAAATGCCACTGTCGTTACTGATAATCATTTTAGAGGTCGAACCATTGGCATAAAGGGTATAACGTAACGATATTTTTTCATCTTTATAACGCCCCCATTCATCAATTTGAACCAATTGATTGTCTCGGTCAAGTTTGTATATTTCTACATTTTCACCGAACTTTATTCCGCCGTCATAGGTGGTGACTTGACCCTCTTGAGCCACATAACACTCTTTGCATTTTTTAATACAGAAGAGTTCAATATCTCCCATCTTGGCAAATGATTTACGAAAAGTTTTAGGAAGGGTTGTTGGGTCTAAAACCTCAACTTTTTGTTGTTGCTTAATGGCTTCCGAGAAAACCAAAAAACCAATTAAAGAGACAATAAGAACCACCACAATGAGTTCTAAAAGTGAAAATCCTGAACGTGTTTTAGAACCCATTATTCGCCTTATTGTTTAAAATATATTATTTACAACCTGAGTATTTAATATCCGCATATTCATCGCTTCCACCTTCTCGTTTATCAGCACCATAAGAGACAATATCAAAATCATTTCCCGTTTTCACATAAACCATCTTAGCTCCCCAAGAGTCTTTTGGTAACTTTTCAAGATAAGCAGATGATGCGTAATTCGAGTATTTATCTGAATCAGGGTTAGAGATTAAGGCTTCAAATCCTTCTTCGGTTTCAGGATACATACCATTATCCAATTTAAACATCTTAAGAGCATTGGCTGCCCCTTTCATATTGACACAGACCAAATCAACTTTGGCTTTATCACCCGCACCCACCACTTTAGGTACAACGGATGCCGCCAAAATTCCTAAAATTAAGATAACAACCAATAACTCCAATAGTGAAAAACCTCTTTTTGATGTTATTTTGTGTTTATACTTAGTTCTGTTAATTAAATTCATTATTTTAGTATTCCTTAAAATTATTTTTTTAAAGCTTTTTAGCTCTATTCTTTCAGTCATATTTAAACTCCTTAATAAAAATTCGTTATAATATTAATGATTTTACTTGAATTGAGCTTTATTATGGATAAAAGAAAAAAAGGTATTGCCCTTTTTATTACGCTGTTGGTTATTGCCTCTATCTTGTCCATTGTTGCTGTCTCTTTTTCCTATTTAGAGAAAGTACAAAAAGATGCAGGTGCGACATCAGCTATTATACAGGGGAATCTTTTATATAAAAATACAATAACTGTTTTAAAACGCTTTTTTCCAGCTGGTGAGGGCAATATAGATAAACTCAGCTTGATATACAGTATGCCACTCATGCTTACCGAAGGAAAAAGTGGTTTTATGCTTAACTTAGAGTGCAAACCTTTAATGATCGGGGTTCCCATTGCTTGGATAGATCCAGAATTAACAAAAAATGCTCCAGAAAAAAAGACCTTAGCACAAGAAGTCTTAAACAGTATTATGGATTTATATGAAATTCAAGAACCCAATCATTTAGATGAGCTTATTTATCAAGAAGTGACAGGAAAACGACCACGAAATAATGAATATGAACCAAGATTAGAGCAAAAAAAAGGCATTATATCTAAGCAACAATTTGGGCGAATTCTTTTAGACTATCGTTTACGGTATGATGATGCCAATGTCTACAAGGTTCCTTGGGAGCGTTACTTTAATTTTACCGAAACAGACGAAAGAAGTACCATTGATGGGAGCTATTTAAGCCCAGAGTTAATCTCGATTGCTTTTGATATTCCCATCGAAATTGTACAAGATGGTTGGATACCTGAGGAGATGAGTTTAAGTCAATTTTTACAAGAGAATGGCATCAGTACGCCTGTTAATAAAAAGCTCTATTCAGCCAAAGCCCTCAATGCAATGCATTGTGAACAAACGTATGCCTATAAAGAGGGGCATTATAAATTTAATTTTGATTATATAAATGGAAGGAGTGCTAATTTTGAACTTGACGGTCAACAATAATAAGAAAATACTATTAATTCATAAGAATATGGAAGCTGTGATACTTAACCATACCGTTGATATTATACTTGCCCCACAATTTTATACCTTTTTACGTGAATCACTAGAGGTTAAATTTGTCTACCAAGCCAAACAGATTGCAGGGTCACTTTTTGATGACTACTTAGATATGAAAATAGAGCATCAATATCATGTCTATAAATGTGACAATGAGTGGTGTTTTTTTGCCTACAACATCGATGAAATTACGATTTTTTTAGAAAGTAAAGGAATAGAAAAACATAAAATCGGCAAAATCTATTTTGCACAACAACTTAGTAAAGAACTAGAAAATCCTCTTTGGTTAAACAACCAAGAGGTACTCTACACCATCGATGGAACCGTTACTGTTCTTCCACGCCGTTTTATGAACAACGAGATTGATTATCAACCACTCAACTTAGATGCCCTCTCTTTAAAAGGAGGGATTTCAATGGGCAATTCCTTTAATTCGTTTATCTCACTTAAACATACCATTTTTTTAAGTGCTTTACTTTTCATTTTAAGTGTAGTATTTATTATAGAGGGCAATCGAGCCAAATCATCACTCATGAACGATGAAGCGAAACTCACAACGTTATTGGATGACAATCCACGTTTAACCTCAAGCATGATACGAGAGAGTGTTTTAGCCAAATATCAACCTGTTGATACCCAAGAGCGTAGTAAACGTGAAAGCATTAAAGAGATTTCTAAACTTCTCTCTGCCAACAGTCAACTACAAATCCTTAGCATTGAAGAGAACCTCATTAAAGCAACCATCACAACCAAAGACCAAATGGTAAACAAACAGGTTAAAGAACATGCTTCTAGTAAACAATTTACTATTCAAAACAGTGCAGGACTCGATGTCACCATGGAGAAAAAATTATGAATATCATGACACTCCAACGCTATAAAAATGAACTCATACTTGTAATTGCTCTGCTTTTTGCACTTTTTACATTTATCTATAAGATTTCTGCTCATTCCTATATAGAAGAGAATAAAGCAAATATACAAAAACAAATTTCAGAAATCAGTGCCATCTCTGCCTATCAAGAACAGTGGAGTGGAAAAGGTATGGAGAATCAAACCAAAGCATTGAAAACCATTGTTGATGCTAGTAAAGTAAAATTGTTTCAACAAAAATCAAAAAAACTTGTAGCAAGTTATGAAAAACTGAATCAAAATGAATTAAATACGATTACCAACAAACTGCTCAATACCCCATTACAAATTGAGAAACTGTTGATTAAAAAGATTGGTGAAGATCAATTCACATTGGAGTTAACATGCAAATGGTAAAACGAACGATTGGTGGATTTTTTTTACTTGTTCTACTGATGTGGATTCTTGCTCCTAAGCATGAACTCTATTATTTGTTAGAAAAAGAGTTAAAAAAACAAGGGGTGGTTATTAGTAATGAGACAATTGAAAACAATTGGTTTGGAGTAACACTCACTAACGCCAACATCTCTGTCAAAGGGATACAATTTGCAACCGTTAAAGAGTTAAATTTAAATCTCTTTTTTCTCTATAACACATTAACGGTCAAATCCATTAATATTGATGAATCCCTACAAAACATGGCTCCAAAAACCATTGATAGGCTAAATATTGTCTATTCTATTATGAATCCTCTTGCGGTACAAATTGATAGCAATGGTTCATTTGGTATTGCCAATGGTACAGTTGACCCGATAGAACGTCATGTAAAAATACTCTTTCCTGTTGCCAAAGATATTAATACATTTAAAAAATTCTTAAAAAAAGATGCATCAGGATGGTACTATGAAACGAATTATTAACAGTAAAGTCTTTTCAACCATTATATTTTTCTTATCTATTGTGGTCATTGTTAAGCTGATTTGGCTCACCATCTCTCTACTCTTTTTACCCAATGTCGGAGAAGATGAAGTCAAACAGACTCAAGCCAAAACACTCTATTACCGTGTAAAACTGGCAAATCAAGCCCAAGTTATTTCAACAACCTCAACCACTGAGGCTCCAAAACCAACCGTTGGTACCATGCAAGGCATTACACTTTTAGCACTCTATAATGCATCAGATGCCTTAGTGGTTACGGTTGCCAAAGGGAGTAAAACAACCGTTTTAGCCAAAGGTGAAATGATTGATGGCTTTATGTTACACTCAGCAGGACCCAATCATGCCATCTTTACCAAAGGAGGCAAAGAGTTTAAACTCACTTTGACAAAAGTCAAAAACAGCGGAACACAGAGTAGCCCAACTTTTACACCTCCAACCATGACAGAAAATAAAGAAGAATCCGCAGGTATCCGTGACAATGGTACAGGAACAAAAGTTGTAGAACGAAATTTACTAGGATCATATACCAAAAATGTTGATAAAATTTGGAAAGATATTGGTATCAATGAAAATAAAGTCAATGGACAACTTAATGGTTTTAAAATAAACTTTGTAAAAAAAGGAAGTGATTTCGAAAAACTTGGTCTTCAACGTGGAGATATTTTACAAGCCATTAATGCACAAGAACTAAACAGCTATAATGCTGCCATGAACTTCTATAAAGAGATGGACAACATCGATAATTTAACATTAAAAATTCAAAGAAATAATCAAGAGATGGAGTTAGAGTATGAAATTCAATAAACTAGCCTTAGGACTCATCCTAGCTTTAGGATTCCAAGCACATGCTGAAAAGGTTGATGTCAACTTTAGAGATTTAAGCATTGGTGACTTTATCAAAATGGTTGGTAAAATCACAGGCAAAAACATTTTAGTCGATGGAGACATTAAAGGAAATATTAACTTTGTCTCCAATCAACCTATTGAAAAAAGTGAACTGATTCCTTTAGCCAATGCGATTTTAGAAACCAAACAGATGACGTTGGTTAATAAAGGCGACTACTATCAAGTGGTTAAAAGTGCCACGGCAGCAGGAGAAGGTCTTGATGTAAGATCGAATATTGGAGCAGGTGGTACCATGCGAACCGTTGTTTTTCAACTAAGCAACGTCAATTCAGCCGTTATTCGTACCAAAATTAAACCACTACTTAATAAAAGTGCCCAAGTGGTTTCATTTAAAGAAAACAACCTTTTAGCCATTACTGCCTACCCACAGACTCTTGAATCCATTAAAAAATTAATTGATAAAATTGAACACCAAGAGAGCAGAAGAAGTCAAGT
Organism: Sulfurovum sp.; assembly: GCA_020721385.1. Classification (GTDB taxonomy): domain Bacteria; phylum Campylobacterota; class Campylobacteria; order Campylobacterales; family Sulfurovaceae; genus UBA1140. Next base: position 13,904 of record DYMW01000011.1, read on the forward strand.
GGTTAATTTAAATCATGCACGAGTCAAAGATATTTTTCCCAATGTTCAAAACATGGCGAAAGCCCTTTTCCCTCAAGATATTGTAAGTGAAAAAGTGGATGTTATGCAAGACATTAACAGCAACTCTCTGATTTTAGTAGGGGGCAGTAAAAATATTAATCGTTTGGTACGTTACATTAAACAACTTGATATAGAGGGAGAAGGAGATGTTCAAAAAATGTATGTTATTCCCCTCGCCAACTCCAACGTTGAAGAGATGGAAAAGATTTTAAGTAAAATTGTTCCTCAAATGACAGGTGCAGGAGATGTCTCTGGTGCACCTATTACCAAAGGAGGACAACCTGTTCAAAAAGCCCTCATTGCTTCTGATTTGGAACGCAATGCACTGGTTGTCTTGGCCAATGCAGAACAGTATCAAAATATTTTTCAAACGGTACAACTGCTTGATGTAGAAAAATCACAAGTATTTATTCAAACAAAAATTATCGAAGTCAATACCAACTTGGCTGAAAATGTGGGAATCAAATATGGATTCAATGGAGGTTCCATTACCTCTAATGGTATCTTCTCTATGGTAGGAAATGCTGGAGCTTCTGCGTTGGCACTTTCTAGTGACCTTTTAGGATTCTTGAACAATCAAACCACTCAATTTGACAACAATGGTAATGCCTTTACCACAAATAGTAGAGCCTTTGAATTTAATAAAGGGATTAAAGAGGTTTTCTCTTTGGGTGCACAACTTGATTTATTAAAACAAAATGGAGCGGCACAGATTTTATCCAAACCCTCTATTTTATGTACCAACAACAAAGAGTCCAGCATCTATGTAGGGCAAACACAATCTATTTTAACCCAATCACAACAGAGTACCCAAGGCTCATCCAATATTTTAAACAACTATAGCCGTGAAGATATTGGTATTACCCTCAAAGTCAAACCAAGACTTTCGTCTAACAACAAAGTATCACTTGAAGTTGAAACCACCATTGAAGATATTGTACCAGGTTCAGGTGCCACTGCAGATAGACCAACCACCACAAAAAGAGCTGTTAAAACCAATGCCATTGTCAACCATGCTGAAACCATTATTTTAGGAGGACTCATTAAGAGTGCCGATGGTAAAAGTGTTAGTAAAGTACCTGTTTTAGGAGATATTCCTATTTTAGGTCGACTCTTTACCTCCAAAGGAGATTCAGAGAGTAAAGTCAATGTTATTATCTACTTAACACCTTATATTATCAGTAAAAGTTCCGATTTACAATCACTACGTCGACATTTAGATGAACTGGAATCGGTACAAGAACAGTACAACAAAATCGTATTGGATCAATTAGAAGAGAAAACAGGGCAAAGTAAACGTGGCAAACGTCATGTTACCTTTTCAGGAGCATCTCAACATACCATTATGTTAGAGAATAAAGTAGACACAGAAACTGCACCAACACCATCAAATGTTCCACTCTATACACCTGTTATTGAGAACAAAGAGCCAATGGTTCCAATGAGTAGTACCAACAACACCAATCCTAGTCGAGTTACAACCTTTAGCAGTAAAGCTGAAGAGCCAATACCCATGACTCAAACAACCTACCCTCCTGTAACACAAGAACAGGAGACTATGCGAAGTGAATCCATTATGGAAACCTTGAACCAGCAATCCAAAGTCAATCTGAATAATATTAATACAGGTATTGAGTATAATGAAGGCACTACCTTTACTCCGCTTGAAACCACATCAAACAATGGTGGTACTGGAGGCAAAACGTATTCCATTCAACTCGCTTCTGCCAAAAGTATGGAACAATTAAATAAAAGTCTTTATCGATTACCCAGCAATTTAAAATCCAATGTCAGAGTTGTTAAAATTGGACAAAACTATAAAGCATTAGCCCATGAAGAACCAACGTTAAATGATGCAAAACTTTATTTGAGTCAATATAAACCGTATATTTCAGATGCTTTTATTCAAACCAGCAATCGTTAAGTGAATTAGAATGATAAAAATACCTCTACTTGAAGATATAAATTTAGAGCCTTTCTGGAGTGATACCATTGATAACAAACTGGCAATGAGACACTACCTTCTTTTTAGTACCATACAAGGGCGTCCTTGTACAGTAATCCAAAAAGAGACCATGGCAACGGCACTCAACCATCTCTCTAAGCTTAATATTGACTATCCTATTGTTGAGCTTGATACAGGAAGTTTTGAACGTCTCTCTCATAAATTTAGAGAGATTCAAACAGGGAGTGATTTTGAAAATGTGAACACCACTTCAGATGATATTATTGAAGTAGAATCAGATTTACTGGACTTTATACGAAACTCCCAAGATTTACTCTCAAATGAAGAGTCTGCACCTGTAGTTAAACTGGTCAACTCCCTCTTTTTTCAAGCCATTAAAAAAGGAGCCAGTGATATTCACATTGAAACGTTGGAGAAAAAAGGCGAAGTACGCTTACGCATTGATGGGGCATTAAAAAAACATTTGGACATCGATAAAAACATTACAGCCTTGGTTATTTCGCGTATTAAAGTTATCTCCAACTTGGATATTTCTGAAAAAAGAATTCCTCAAGATGGTCGTACCCAAGTTACCATTTCAGGGAAAAGCTTAGACATTAGGGTTTCAGTTCTTCCAACCTATTATGGAGAACGTGTCGTTATGAGAATGTTGATGCAGAGTGATACCATTCCAACCCTTCAAGACCTTGGATTTACAGATGAGTTGACTAAAGATTTAAACAAATTGCTTACCCATCCACATGGTATGATATTGGTTACAGGACCTACAGGTTCAGGTAAATCAACCACCCTTCATGCTTGTTTACAACATATTGCAACGCCTGATAAAAACATTATTACCGTTGAAGACCCCGTGGAGTACAACGCTGAAAATGTAAACCAAATTCAAGTAAATTCAAAAGTAGGATTAACCTTTGCCGCAGGTTTACGTTCTATTTTAAGACAAGACCCCGACATTATCATGGTTGGAGAAATTCGAGACAGTGAAACAGCCGACATTGCTTTACGTTCCGCCTTAACGGGTCACTTAATGCTCTCAACCCTTCATACCAATGATGCCACCTCAGCTATTTCAAGATTGATGGACATGGGGATTGAAGATTTTTTATTAACTTCAACCCTTTTAGGCGTATTGGCTCAACGGCTTACCCGAAGACTTTGCCCAAAATGTAAAGCTCCAACCTCTTTATCTCCAACCGTTATCTCTGAATTGTCTTTGCCAAACATTACCTACTTCAAAGCCGTAGGATGTACAGCATGTGACTTTACAGGCTATAAAGGACGACAAGCTGTAGGGGAACTTTTTATGATGAATGACCGAGTCAAAGAGATGATGAAAGCGGGTCTTAATGACCACCAAATACGAATCGAGATGAAAAAGATGGGTATGAAAACCATTGCCGACAAACTTAAAGATATGCTCATTGATGGTAAAACCTCTTATGAAGAGGCGGTGCGTATTGGGATTATGGAAGATTAATATTTGATGAGACAACAACGACTAGGTTTTACCTTACTTGAAGTATTAATCTCCATTATGCTCCTCTCTTTGGTGCTAATGGCATTGTATAAAAGTGCTGATATTTTACGTGATTCAAACTTACACCTCTTTAACCATGTCGATCAAGCTTCAACCACCCTCAAAGGAAGTCAAACCCTCTATATGGACTTAATGCACTCCGATTCGAATATTAGCATTAACAGTGAAGAGAAGTTTCATCGTTTAAGCATCTATAATACCCAACACTCACTCTATGGACTCTCACAAGCCCATGTTGAGTGGTTGGTGTATAAAGAAGACAATACTCTTTTACGCATTGAAGGTGGAAACTATCAACTTCCTCTTAAAACAGAACAACAAGCTGAAGTGGATGTTATTGGTAAAAATATGGAGTTGTTTAAGATTTATCCGAGTAAAGACAAAGAGAAAATTTTAGTACTCATAAAAAAAGTAGGTCAAGATACACAAACATTTATGGTGCAAAATATTCCATTGGCTCCCTTAAAACCAAACGACAACAACCGTACCAATCCAACGGGGATAAACCCTCCTAACCTTATAGATCCAACGAAACAACAAAATCTTCAACGTCAATGAGAAAATTTCTACTCAGTTATTGGCTAGGTATTGCTCTTTTCTTTGCCATTTTTTATTGGGATTTATCGCCAATTGCGGTAATAATCAATGAGTTGCAAACCAATTTTACCGCATACTTAACTTCATTAACCCTTAAAGAGGAAATGATGAATGCCCACCGCATTCTTATTAACAATCACTATGCTTTGGTCATTGAAAAAGCGTGTAATGGTATGATTCCTTATCTTTTCTTTTTGGCTTCCATTGTCGCCTTTCCCTCAACATTGATGCATAAAATATTCTGGGCAGTTATTGGCTATACCATAATATCGTCTATTAATGTTTTTAGAATATGGTTTGTAACCCAGCTCGTACTTCAAGAGGTAGGTAACTTCTCTTTGGCACATGATTATATTGGTAACATGTTACTCGTACTTACAGGGTTACTACTTTTTCTTGCTTTTGTAAAAAGCCGTCACGCTTAAAGAGAATTTTGAAATCTAAAATTCTCTTACATTCCACCTTGCGTTGCCATCATTAAAAAAGGTAAAATGGTTGCAGTTAAATTGTTGTCATTGACCATTAACTCTTCATTTTTATAGTATCCATTTAAAATAAATTGACCATTCTCCTCTTTGATAAGACCTTGTGCCACACCCATTTGTATCTGTTGCATCAAATTTTCTGTATTAGGAACGCCCTTAAGAAGATTGGCATCAACATGCATATCAACATTGACACGAAATAACTTTAAAATATCTTGCTGTATCTTTGTACTCATCTCTTCAAAAGAACCTGTAAAATTCATATCGCCCGTATAACCAATTTCTATACTGGCTTGACTCTCATTGCCCTCTTTGGTATTGGCAATCACTTCATATTTTACAACACTTTTATCTTTAATCAATAAAGTATTAAGTGAATAAACAATCTTAGTAAGCATCTCCTCTTCAATCTTCCCAAATTCAGCAAAAATTTCATCCATTTGCTTTGGTTGCTCCTGCATTTTAGCCTCAAGTGCAGTTTGTGCCGTCTCCATCTCTTTGGCAGTTTTTTGAAACATCACCATTCCCTCTATACCCAAACCTTCAATATTTATTTTACCTGTCAATGTTTTTAATGCAGGTAACGTATTTGGTAAATTGGTATTGGTTAAATCTACACTTCCTTCAAAAAGTGTTTTCATTGTGGTATCACTATCTTTTTGCGTCGTCAAATGAAATTTGGTTGCCATGTCAATTTCACCTATATCTTTATTGTTTTTATCATTAAGATACAATCTGTCTACTGAAAAATCAATTTTCCCCAACATCAATATATCTTCAATAAAGCCATCCAATTGCATATCAACCACCATATTTTCAATATGCAATTCACGATTATCTTCTTTTTCTTTAAAAAAAATCATGGGTAAAATAAAATGTCCATCGCCTTGTAATGTGTCAAGATCTAAACTATTGGTTATGATAAATGGAGCTATTGTTAATAGCGTACCATTCTCATCAATTTTTATTTCATCACTTAAAATTTTAGAATTGATTTTTTTAAAAAAAGAGACAACACTCTCTCCCTCTATCATCACATCTTTGTTGTGAACCAAATTTAGAAACTCTTCTTTTCCTTCATCTCTCAATATAGAACTTAGTGCTATTTTTTGATGTGCTTTAGAGAGTCCAAATCCCAAACCATTTTGAAAAAAAATCGGTCCATGTTCAATGGTATAATTCATCTTTAGAGGTAGTGTATAGACTTCTGATAGTAACTCTTTTGCAGATGAATCTGTAATATCCAGTTCAATCATGGCTGTTGAATTTAAAAAAGTGCGATTATAATCTGTCATTTTTAAATTCAAACCATTTTGTTGATACAGTGTGTTTATTTTTTCAATATATCCATTGACTTGATGCTCTGTTTGATTTCCAATAATTGCTGTTGCTCCTGCCCATAATGCAATCGCAACAACCACTGAACCTAATATTTTTTTCATATTTTCCCTTGTAACACTTAAATAGTATGTATGTCTGGAATTTTATCGAAAAATAAGGATTTTATACTTGGAATAATAGATTATCATTAAAAATTAAAAAAATTACGTAAAGAATGGTTGAAAACTTTTAAAAAGAGGAAAATTCCTCTTTTTAAATTAACAAAGGTGTAAAATTATTTTTTAATTGGAGTTATATACATATTAACATAACGTCCATCACGTTTCGCTTCTTGCTCTAAATTACCAACATCTTGAAGCATTGGCCATACACGGTTCAGCACATCAATACCCCATTCAGGATTTGCCATCTCACGACCTCTAAGAAATACGCGTAGTTTAACATGTTTTCCCTCTTCAAGAAACTCTCTGGTATGTTTAACTTTATATGCAATATCATTTTCAGCAATTTTACAAGAGAATTTTACCTCTTTAACATCAATGATTTTTTGGTTTTTTCGTGCTTCTTTTTTCTTCTTTTCAAGCTCATACTTATGTTTACCATAATCCATGACTTTGGCTACAGGTGGTTTTGCATCAGGTGAAACCAATACCAAATCTAGCCCTTTATCCTCAGCAATCTTTAATGCTTCATCACGACTGATAATTCCAAATTGTTCACCATCATCACCAAGAACTCTAAGCTCTCGATCACGAATATCTTCATTCATAATGGTGTCGTCAGAACTTTTTCTTCCTCTGTTATCTTTACTTTGTTGTTTACTCAAATTTTACCTTCGTTAAGTTGTTGTTTTAATTTTACCACAAATTCATCAAAAGAAAGATTATATTGCTCTTTTGTTCGTCTATCTCTAATTGCAACGGTTCTATTTGCTACCTCTTCTTCCCCTACAATGACAACATAAGGAACTCTTTGTTTCTCTGCATTTCGTACTCTTTTGTTCAATGAATCATTCTTATCAAAAATTTCACAATCAATATTAATGTCCATTAACTCGTTTTTAAGCTCATGAGCATATTTACTATGCGTTTCTGAAATAGGTACAAAAATCACTTGTGTTGGTGCCAAGAACAATGGAAATTCACCTGCATAATGTTCGGTTAAAATAGCAATAAATCGTTCAAATGAACCTAAAATTGCACGGTGAATCATTACAGGTTGTCTTCGACTGTTGTCTTCTGCCACATATTCAACCCCAAATCTCTCGGGTAAGTTAAAATCCACTTGAATGGTACCACATTGCCATTTTCTACCCAAAGCATCGGTAATTTTTACATCAATTTTGGGTCCATAAAAGGCTCCACCACCCTCATCAATTTTATACGGTAAATTGTTTTCATCCAATGCTTTTTTAAGTCCATTGGTTGCCAACTCCCAAACCACATCTTCACCAATTGCTTTTTCTGGTTTTGTCGCTACTTCCATGGTATATTCAAAACCAAAGAGTTTCATAACCGAATCCACAAACTCAACCACATCAATAACTTCTGATGCTATCTGCTCTGGTGTACAAAAAATATGTGCATCATCTTGAGTAAACTCTCTTACTCTTAGCAAACCATGTAATGCACCTGATTTTTCATGACGATGAACCACCCCATATTCATAATATTTTAAAGGTAAATCACGGTAGCTTTTTCCTGTCTGCTTAAAAATCTGAATATGACCAATACAGTTCATAGGTTTAACCCCATACTCTTGTTCATCAATGGTGGTTAAGTACATATTTTCACCATAACAAGCATAGTGTCCAGAAGTTCTCCACATATCGGCTTTCAACATTTCAGGGCCTCTTACAGGCAAATAA
>DYMW01000011.1:21802-22652 GCA_020721385.1 Sulfurovum sp.
CTCCAATTTATTTCTAAGAATTCCACCTTTTGGCATCCAAAATGGTAACCCAGCTCCTGACTCTTCATCAAACATAAAGAGTTCCATCTCAGCACCAATTTTTCTATGGTCACGTTTTTTTGCCTCTTCAAGCATATCTAAATGTGCTTTTAATGTCTCTTTGTCCGCAAATGCAATTCCATAAATACGGGTCAACATCTCTGCTTTTTCATCACCACCAAGGTATGCACCTGCCACACGGGTCAGTTTAAAATTGTTTAAAAATCTAAGTGCAGGAACATGAGGCCCACGACATAAATCTTCAAAATCCCCTTGTTTATAAACTGAAATAGCCTCATCAGGAATTCTTGAAAGTACGGCTTGTTTCAAATCGTCATTGGCAAATTTTACCAATGCTTCTGCTTTTGAAATTTCATACTTCTCAATTTTATACTTTTTCTTGATGAGTTCTTTCATCTTTTTTTCAATGGTTTTTAAATCTTCTTCACCAATTTTTTCATCTACTCTAAAGTCATAATAAAAACCTTCATCGACCACGGGGCCGACAAAAAATTTGGCATTGGTATAGAGTTCATTAATGGCTTGTGCCATAAGGTGTGCTGTAGAGTGTCGAACAATCTCTAACGATTCTGCTGAATTGTCATACTCAATCATTTGAGCATCACCAGCCTCACCAGCACTCTGTGTATCTATAATATTTCCTTGATTATCAATATAACCGATTAAATTTTCACTCAAAATAGACCTTTTTCTTTTCATAATAAATGGTCACATTATATCTTTTTTCACTTAAAGCTCTTATTGAGATAATTGGGAACCATGGAGCAGTAGCTTATTTCCAAATTTATCA
>DYMW01000012.1:0-20583 GCA_020721385.1 Sulfurovum sp.
GTCAGGTTATGCCTTTGAAAACAACCATAATGGACTGAATATACAAACCATGCTTCTAAAAGAGCTAAAATAGAGGAGCAGAGGGAAGTAGCATAATGGTTGTTATTACCCTATAAAAAATCTTCGCTATAATAACAGCAATAAAAAAAGACAGATAAACACGGAGCAGAAACCTTTGGAAAATCAATTAAATAAAACAGAGAAGCAAAACAAAATTGTAGGAATGTTTGATGAAATAGCATCAACTTATGATTTGGCAAACAGAGTACTGAGTATGGGTATTGATAAGCAATGGCGTAGAAAAGGTTGCGATAAAGCCTATGAAATACTAGGACTTAAAGAGATAGAGCAAATAACTGATGTGGCGTGTGGTACAGGTGACCTTTTGATGTTTTGGAAAGAGTATGCCCAAAAACATGATGTAACCGTTAACAAATATATCGGTATTGACCCATCGGTAGGAATGCTTGATGTGGCACGGAAAAAGATTGATTTTGCAACCTTTTTAGAGGGAAAAGCCCAAGAACTTCCTGTTGAGGATGAGGGAACAGAGATTATCTCTATTTCGTATGGAATTCGTAATGTGGTCGATAGAGTAGAAGCATTGCAAGAGTTTTACCGTGCTTTAAAACCAAATGGAATTGTGGTTATTTTGGAGTTTACCAAACAAGATAAAAGTGGTGTACTTGCTAAAGTGGTGGATTTTGGAATGAAAAAGATTCTACCTGCGGTGGGTGGATTGATTTCTAAAAATTATGCTGCGTATAAGTATCTTCCTGATTCGATTGAAGAGTTCTTGACCACCGAGATGTTGGAAAAAGAGCTTGAAACCGCTGGATTTGAGATGAAATACACCAAAGCTTTTTCAATGGGCATTTCTACGTTATTGATTGCACAAAAACCATTATAATTATTAATAGATGAAAGAAAAATTTAATAATCTAAAAAACAATCCAGAATTCCAAGAAAAACTCCAACAGATGAAACCCAAGAGGAATATTTGGGGAGTCTTGGGTGTGATGTTGGTGTTTTTTGTACCAGAAGTTGTCAATTATTTCTACAGTGTCGAGATAAATCTCTGGATTCAAGAGTTGGCTCAAACCACACCCAATCAAGATATAGGCAATTTGTTGGCATGGTCAAGCGAGAAGATTTTTACAGGTGAAATTAGCTGGTTTAATATTGGGCTTGGCGTGGCTTTTTTGGTTTGGATGTTTTGGGATAAAAGATAAAGGAAATTGATGACAAACTCAACCATGACCGTCACTTCACTCAACACCAAAATAAAATCCCTACTTGAAACTACCTTTATGCATATTTTAGTAGAGGGTGAAATTTCATCGGTTACGTATCATAATTCGGGGCATATCTATTTTTCGATTAAAGACAATGAGTCGAGTATTAAATGTGTGATGTTTCGTACCAATGCGAGTCGTTTAAAGTTTCAGCTTGAACGGGGTCAGCATATTGTGGTGACGGGTTCGGTGGGGGTTTATACGCCTCGTGGAGAGTATCAGTTTTATGCGGTGAGTATTGAACCATTTGGTCAAGGGGCGTTGGCTTTGGCGTATGAACAGCTTAAAGAGAAGTTACAGGCTAAAGGGTATTTTGATCTTGCTCGAAAAAAACCACAACCCAAATATATTCAAAAATTGGTTTTGGTGACGGCGAGTAAAAGTGCTGCATTGCACGATATGTTGAAGATTATTGATAAACGATGGCGATTGCTAGACGTGGTGGTTGTGGATACGTTGGTACAAGGCGATAAATCGGCTTTACAGATAGCAGAGGCATTGGCGTATGCCGATACTTTGGATGCGGATGCCATTGTGGTGGGTCGTGGTGGTGGAAGCAAAGAGGATTTGTGGGCATTTAATGAAGAGGTGGTAGCCGATGCCATTTTTAATCTGAAAACGTTTGTGGTGAGTGCAGTAGGACATGAGGTTGATGTTCAGATCAGTGATTTTGTAGCAGATTTGAGAGCACCCACACCAAGTGCAGCGATTGAGATGATATTACCTGACCAGCAAGAGGTACTCTACACCTTAAGCCAGATACAAGAGCGATATGTGCGAACCATTCAACAGATAGTTGCCAATAAAGAAAATGGCTTAAAGGCACTTTCACAAGAGTTACAACGTTATTCGGTCTCTCGTAAAGTAGCCATGGTTGCAAAAGAGTTTGAAAATTTGGAAGAGGAGTTTGCACGAGTAATGAAGTATAAAATTGCTCAATATGAAATGAAACTGACACCTTTACCCTTGCAACTTAAAGAGAATTTAGATTATGCTTTGCAGGTTAAAGAGCAAAATCTTGCTTCATTGGAACAGAAGATGAAACTCTATGACCCAAAATTGAAACAAAAAGAGGGTTGGGCAGAAGTGGTTTTTGAGGGAAAAAGGGTTACGTTAGAAAATATAAACATAGGGGATCATTTTACCGTGATGGACACAAAAATAAAGCTAGAAGTAGCATGTATACAAAAACAAAGGACTTTTTAATGAAAAAATTTTCATTTATCTATTTACCAATTCTCTTTTTTATTTATATTTTAACTGAGATGGTTTTGAAATTGAATCACATGAGCATTTGTGAAACAACAGGGTGTCTATTGGCAGACAATCTTTTGAAATTTGACAGTATCTATCTGAATTTTATGGGGCTATTGGACGCTTCATTGATTTTAGTAACAGGATGGCTTGGTCATAAAAATAAGAAGTATGCAAAAATTTTCTATTTGGTGGTTTTTGCTTCTTTACTTTTTGAGACCGTTCTTTTAGGGTATCAATATTTTGTCTCACCCGAGATGTGTAAATTTTGTATGGGTGTCTATGCATTTTTGGTGTTAATCGCATTGTTGTCTTCACGAATCTATTTTGCAATGGTACTTCCTGCTGTAGCATCGGTGGTGATGGCATTGAGCTTTTTAAGCCTACCGAAATCAGAAGTTTTTGTGATTAATGATGGGAATTATCTGATTCAGTCTCCTACTTGTGAACATTGTAAGAAGGTCAAAACGTATCTAAAAGATAATAACACTGTTTTTTCTAAAATTAATATTGACGATATTGAAGCAAGAAATTTTGCTACGTTTTTAGATTTTAAAACCATTCCTATTTTGTTGATTAAAGAGGGGAAAAAGGTTCAAATTATTAATGGTGACACCAATATTATAAACCACTTTAAATCGCACAATGATACGATAAAAGAGAGTGCAGTTGTTGCATCTAATAGTGATTTTTTATATGAAAAAGCTCATGATGAGGGTTGTGGATTTATTACATTAAGTAAGTTAGAGAGCAATTGTAGCAAGTAGAGAAAAAAAGTATTAATAAATTTTATTAATACTTTTTAAGAGATTTATTTGATACCTCGATATTTTTTAATCAGTTTTTCAATTTTATCCAACTTAATAATACCCACTTGTATCTCTTTAATTAAGTTTGTATTGTAATAGTGGTTGGCAGGTTCCGTGAGCGACAACATAATAATGTTCATACCTTTATGTTGTTTTTTCAAAATGGCTTCATTAAACTCTTCTAACTCTTTATCAATGAGGAGGATATCATATTGTTCCATTTGAATTAATTTTTCAAGATTGTGCATTCCTCGAACAATTTCAATTTCATATCCTAAATTAACAATAACCTTAGAAAGAATTTGTGCTTCAAGCGGATTCTTTTTGGCAATCAGAATTTTTTTCTTCATCGTTGGAGAAGTCTCTTTTTGATTGTTATGGTGCATTGGAGGTACCATCTCTTCATCTTCATCAAATAAGAGGTGAAGTCCATTGGATTGTTTGGTGGAAACCACTTTTTTATCATTATTATTCAAAAGTATGGTTTCTTCTATTTTCTCTTGTGGAACTATGGGTGTTGATTCAACCGTTTTGGTTTGAAGAAACTTTTTCAAAATAAACAGCAACTCATTGGTTTCAATTGGTTTGGCAATATACTCATCTAAACCTTCCGTAATAAAACGTTCACGGTCACCTTTTAAGGCATTGGCGGTTAGAGCAACAATAGGAATATGGGTCAAAGATTCTTCAATTTCATGGTTAATAATCTCATGGGTGGCTTCAACCCCATCCATAACAGGCATTTGAATGTCCATAAAAATCAGATCATATTGACCACGTTTTCGTTTTTCAAACGCTTCAAGTCCATTGTTGGCCAATTCAACTTCAACACCATATTTTAGTAAAATTTGTTTTACCAGTTTTTGGTTAATAAAGTTGTCTTCGGCTACCAATACTTTTCCTTGGAATTGGATATTTTGGAAAGGAACACTGTTGTTGTTATTTTTTTGCTCTTCATCTTCTTTGAGTGCAACGGTAGTTACAGCACTTAACCCTTGAATAACTTTGGTAGGTGTAAGTGGTTTATAGAGTATTTTTTCAGGATGAAGTCCTAATGCCTCTAATTTATTGCGATTGGTAAATGAAGAGATTAAAATCAGTTTACTCGCATTGAGTTTATGAAGTGTTCCCAAGAGTTTTTCATCACTGGTATCAATATCAATCCATATACTCTTTACCTCTTTTGAGTCATTAATGGCTTTGAGATCAGCAGATGTTGAGAAGGTGGTTGTTTTAACATGATAATAGTTAAGGTATTTAGAGAGATAAATATCTTGTTGTATCGGTTGTTTATAAAGATATTTACAAATGGTAACATTATCAAAGTCTGATATTTGACCAAGTTCCGTACTTTCAAGAACCTCTTCAAAAATGATATTGAAATAAAATTTGGTTCCTTTCTCTTTTTCACTTTCAAGTTTGAGGGTACTGTCCATTAATTCCAAGAATTTGGTAGAGATGGTGAGTCCTAAACCTGTTCCACCATATTTTCGAGTAATGGAGACATCGGCTTGAGTAAAGGCATTAAAGACATTGAGCTGTTGCTCTTTCGTCATTCCTACCCCATTGTCTTGAATGGTAAAAGAGAGTTCCGTTTTATTTTCAAGGGTATTAACTTTGAGAATTTCAACACTGATTTTACCACCAAAATCAGTAAATTTAATGGCATTACTTAAAAGGTTAATAAGCACTTCTTTAATTTTAACCGCATCACCAAGCAATTTTTTATCAATGGCAGGGTCAAGATAGAAGTTTAAATCAATGTTCTTTTCAGAGGCTTTTACACCATACGTTTCAATTGCACTTTCAAATTCAATAATTGGGTCAAAGACAATAATGTCAAGTTCGGTTTTATTGCTTTCAATTTTAGAAAGGTCTAAAATATTGTTAATAATACTCAACAGATTTTCAGAACTTTTTTCAATAATACTGGTAAACTCTCTCTGTTCACTGTTTAAATCGGTACTTTTTAGAAGTTCTGTAAATCCAACAATACCATTAAGTGGTGTTCGAATTTCATGAGACATATTGGCTAAAAAGAGTGACTTGGATTCATTGGCAGCAAGGGCTTCAATTTTATCAAATTTGGCATTACTGATGAGTACTTCAATAAACTTGTAAGCGTCTTTCATTCCTCGACTGCTATTTAAATCAATGTTTTTAATGGTAGAGATACTTGGTTCATCTAATGCCTCATCGGCTTCAATGGCAGCGGTATTTAAAATCTCTTCTAAATCTCTAATATTTTGTTTTAACTCTTGTCGAGTTTTATATCCAATAAAGCCCAATATCAAAGTGAGGAAGATAATGACCAAAGCCACTGCAAATATAATCATCTCTTTTAAGATATAGGTATCTATTTCATTGTAGAGTTCAGACAAAATATCTTTTTGTATGGTTTCTAAATTGCTAATTCGTTGATTGTAAAGATTTGTCCAATTATTAATATTAATAGAGAAAGCACCTGTGTTAAAGTTGTTTGCCTCTTGAATAAAAGTCGATTCGATACTTTTTGCATTGGTTACAACACTGTTTTCATTAATAAAGTTAAGAATTTTCTCTTTAAGAATATGGTTTTGAATATCTTGTGGGTTAAAGCTGTTTGAGTGGGTACGAATTTGGTTAATGTAAAGAATATTCTCGGCATTTAATGCCATGTGTTTGACCATAAAATAACCAATAAAATCCCGTTCTAGCCCAATATGTTGAATGTTGGTTTTAAGCTCCGAAAGCATGTTGACAAGTTTGGTAATATTTGGATTGATTTCAATCTCTTTAATACGTAAAGTATGTTGTATCAATGGATTAATGACATGTTTATTGTATTGGGTTTGAAATAGTGTATTAAAATCTTTTGTTTCATTTAAATTTTGTCGTACATCATTTAAAGCTTTTAAACTTTTAACCGTACTTTCAAAATTATAAATCATATCGGTTTTGTCAGGAATACTGAGTTGCACAGGCATTAATGATGTTTGGAATTTTGTAATGAAATTGTCATTAAATTGCATCTGGGTTTTAAGTTGCGGATTATTAGGATTATTCGAGGCTAACGCTACAACAGCAAGTCCACGCTCTTTTCCAAGATTAATGGTTAAGGTATTGAGTAGGTCATGATTGTTGAGTATTTTTTTAAATTCATTGGCTTTATTCGTGTTTTGGTAAGAGTCAAAAGTGAAATAGAGTGCCGAGATTAAAATCAGCACCAAAGGTAAGGTGCTTATGAGTTTTATTTTACTAAAGAGTTGCATGGTACAATCTCCTTACGATTTTTTAAGTTGATTCATGTAATCTTCAAGTGAGAGAAAATGACCCCAATACTTAATAAAAAGCATCTCTAATCTTGAGTGTTCCGTACAAAATTGAATATCTTCTAAAATATCAGAAAGCTCATTAATGCGTAAATTACTTGCGGCACCTTTTAATTTATGTCCAAGTTCATGAATGTTGTCCATGTCTTTTTGATAATAAGAGGTTAACAGATGGTCTTTGTCTTGACGGGCTTGTTCTATAAAGTCTTCTACAAACTCTTCAATAAGCACCACAGGAAGGTTCAGTTCATCAGCGGCTGTTTTAGGGTCATAATTAATGGGTAAAGCAGGAACATTGTCCAATGAAATCTCTTTAACATCACCATACAACTTAGGCTCAATCTTTGTTTGCGTGTGAACAGGTGATACCACAGGAGTAGGAATCAAGGTTAAGGGTTCCTCTTCTTCTAAATCAAGGGTCAATTCATCTTCTAATAGGTTAATTTCATCACTAAATAAATCGAGACTTTCATCTTTATCATTTTTGGTGTGAACATTACTGAGTAAATCGGTAAATCGTGAACTTAAAATATCTTCTTTATCTTTATTCTCATCATCATTGTCTTCTTCAAAAAGGTTCATTACTTTTGAACGCTTTTCTACCTCTTTTTCTTCTAAGGTTAAGAGTGCAAGTTTGGTATAATATTGGTCAATAAGTGGTATACGTTCACTTTGTGATACTTTTTGAATTTTTAAAAGTAAAATATTGATATGAGGTATCTTAAGGGTCATTGCCAAATTAGAGAGGTTTTTAATAACCTTATCATTACCTTGTAACAATCTTTTTTCATCAATAATTGATTGGTCAATAAAGCTATCAAGATAGAGTTTATAGTCATCAACACTGAGTCCAATTTCATCGCTGATTTTATTAACATTTAAGTAAATCGGTTCATAATTAACCTGTAATGGTAAAGGTGTTTTTACAGCTTTTTTAATGTTTTGAATGACAATATTTTCGAGTTCAAGTAGATAAAAAGTACCTTCGGCATAATAGACTTCATGTTGTTGATAATCTGCTTGAATGGTTCGTGTAGTTTGATTGAAATGTATTTTATTGTCTTTGAAATTTATGATTTTAAGGACATTTTGGTTAATTAAGTCATTAAAAGTATGGTATCCTAAAAGCTCAATAAATTCTTTGTCAGCCATTATAAGTTGTTTGTTATTATTATATCCATAGTACATAGTTGGTTTACCTCATTTTTGTATCATATTGAGCATAACGCTCCATTTCTTCTTGCATATTCAATTTTGATGTTGGTTTGTGGACGATAATAAATCCACTAATTTTTTGATCGTTATCATACTTAATTGTACAGTGAATATCACTCCAAAAGTACATGCCATCCCTACGCATATTTTTCAGGGTGCTAAACCACTGTCTAAGTTCTTGGTTGGTCGACCAGAGTTTTTGATACAGTGCTTCAGGTACATCTGGGTGTTTAAAAATTCTATGATTTTTGCCAATAAGTTCTTCTTTTCTAAAACCTGTTACATCACAAAAATTTGCATTAGCAAAAGTGATGATTCCGTCTAAATCTATTTCATAGATTAAGTTTTTAGTAAAGGTATATTCAACATCTAATGCGATAGGGTGATGCACATAATTCCTTTTTAATAGTTTGCTAATCCACTAAATAACTTTAATATAAATAAGCTAAGAGTGAATTTAATTTGGGTTGTTTTATTAAATAAATATAAAATTGTTAATATAATATTTACATTAATTATTACCTAATGTTGATAAACCTTAACAAAATATTAGTTTCTAACAGATTGTGTTTTTAGAATTTTAGCAATTTTTTGACTACTTGCTACTGAAAGCTCGTCAAAAGTTGCTTCATTAATGGCTTCAAATGTACCAAAATAATTAAGAAGTTTTTTTATGGTGGCAGATCCAATCCCTTTTTTTTCTAATAAAGAGTTTTTTGTATCCTCTTTACGTTTTTTATTTTGATGATAGGTAATGGCAAAACGGTGTGCTTCATCCCGTTGACGCTGTACCCACTGTAGACGTTTATCGGTTGTTTTGAGTTCAAAAACAGAAGTTTTTGTATAAACAATATCTTTGGCTGCCCCTTTAGCACGATGGGTTTTGGCATCGAGTTTCTCTTTGGCAATGGCTATAACTTCAACGGTTATGTTTGCTTCTTTTAAGAGTTTTAATGCCAATTTTAGTAAAGTATCTCCTCCATCTAAAATCCATAAATCAGGAGGCGAATTTTCACCAAAATCAGCAATGCGTCGGGTAAGCATCTCTTTCATTTGTCCATATTCATCTTTGGCGGTCAGTTCATAACGTCTATAAGAATTTTTATCCCATTTTCCTTCATTCCAAACCACCATGGCTCCAACAGTAGCAACACCCATCATGTGAGAATTATCAAATGTTTCACATCGGTAAGGTGTTGTTTCTAGTTCAAACAATTCGGCTATTGTTGGCTCAATCGCCTCTTTTTCTTCTTGTGAACTTGTTTTTAACACTTCATGTGCATTGTCCATAGCAAGTTGAATCAGTTTGGCTTTGGAACCTTTTTGTGGGTGAAGAATGGTAATTTTTTTAGAAAAACGGGTTGATAATAGATTGGCAAGGTCTTCTTGGTCTTCAAAGGTGTGTGCCACCAAAATGGTTTTGGCAATTTGGGGTGCTTCAGAGGTATAAAACTCTAAAAGAGCTTGTTTATACGCTTCATTAACATCAAACAAATCAGAACCTCTAAAGGTAGAAAAAGAAGAGGAGATGACTTTGCCTTGACGCATAAAGAGCTTAACAATTACGCCACGTTGTTCACCATTGAGAATGGCAAAAATATCAATATCATCACTGTTGAGCAAATCAATATTTGAACCAATGGTTAAGGCTTCAATGGTCTTAATGTTGTCACGCAACACTCCTGCCTCTTCATAGCGTTCACGCATGGCAAGTTCCATCATTTTTTGCTTAAGTTGCTCAATTAAGATAGTTCGTTTGGCAATGGCATGTTTCACATTCTCCACAATTTTTTTGTATTCATCAGAAGTGATTTTACCCTCACAAGGTGCCAAACATTTATGAATTTGGTGAAAGAGACATGCTTTTCCTTCACGTAAACAGGCTTTTTTTTGCACCAAAGGAAAGAGTTCATATAAGGTGTCTAGCAGGATTTTCCCCCCATTTGGAAAAGGACCATAATAGGAGATATGTTTACCTTTGATCACTTTTCGAGTGATTTCAAAACGGGGAAAATCTTGATTCTCATCAATATAAATATACGGGTAAGTTTTGTCATCTCTAAGCAATATGTTGTATTTAGGATTGAGTTGTTTAATCAGTGAATTTTCTAAAATAAGGGCATCATCTTCACTGTCAACAATAATATACGCTAGGCGTGTGGCTTGTTCCAACATTCGTAAAATACGAAGCGTCTGTTTGGGATTTGGATGTAAGTTTGGGGTAAAACGCCAATAACTTTTGATACGGTTTTTAAGGTTTTTGGCTTTACCGACATAGAGCAGTTTGTCTTGACTGTCAAAATATTGGTAGACACCTGCTTGATTGGGTAAGTTTTGAATGACTTCTATCATTTAATGTTGTTGCTCGATGGATTTTTTAATTTTTTCAAATGCCTCTTGTAGCTCTTTGTCTTCACACTGTATCTCAAAGTCACCCTCTGCCAATTCGCGATAGTGTGGTACCGAGTCAAATGGTTCCTCTTGTTTGAGAATAGAGAGATGTTTTGAATTAAAAAGTACCACGGAAGAAGCTTTAAGATGTTGGCATTTTTCATCATGCTTGGTTAAGAGGGTTAATAGACTCTTTAATAAATCTTTATTATAATTGAGCTCCATTTTAAATCCAGGGTGTGAGAGTGCAACAAAAAGGGTATCATTGCGAATATAAACAAATGCAATGGCTTTTTGAAATCTTGGGTTCAAAAGAGAGATAAACTTTTGATAACAATAGTGATTCTTAAGTGAACTAAACATAGGTTGGTGAAGAATATGTGTAAGTATGGAATTGGCTCTTTTCATGGAGTCATTATAGCATTTATTTGCTGTGTGATATTGGTAGGATGTGGATATAAAGCAGACCCTTATTGGGAGAAAAACTCCCAACAAAAGATTACTAAGCAATAACGGTATCGATAACCTTAGGCTCTTTTTTATGGTTATTTGGTTTTTGAGTTTGTGGTTCACTGTACATTGCCATACTTCCAATAACGCGACCACCTTCATCGGTTTTAATATTTTTAACAGAGATTTCTCCATTAACAAATCCATTAGAACCCACTTCAAGCAGTTCAGATGCGGTTACTTTTCCTTCGATTTTCCCATTAACGGTAATACGTTTACTGTGAAGTGAATTGGTTTTAATTTTTCCTGTATGGGTAATGTTGATTGAATTTTCAGCCAAAATATTCCCCATAATTTCACCACTTAAAATGACTGTATTGGCATGAACCGTATGGGTTACATATCCTGTTTGCATGATATTAAGGTCATTGCAGGTAACTGCACCATTGACTTGACCACTAATAATCACTTTTTGTGCCGTAATGGAACCTGTTACTGTACCATTTTTTCCAATAACAACAGTATTGACAGTAATATCCCCAAGGAGTATACCTTCAATATGAATGGCATCTGTTCCTGAAATGTTTCCTTCAAATTTGATGTTTTTTGAAATTGTTGTACCAGAAGGCTCTGGTGTTGAAGTTTGTTTTGGTGTAACAACCTCTTCTGTCTCTATTGTCTGAGAGTCTCTCTCTTTACCCTTTGCAAAAAATGCCATGTTCATTCTCCATTTTTATATTTTACTGTCAATAGTAACAGAAGAAAGCTTAGAATTTTAATGAATTGACGCATTCAACAATCAAATTAAATTAAATAGATATTGAATGTTTATAATTAAGTTGGATAATGTTTTAATTGATGCATTTTAGTAGGAATATTGGGTTAATATATTTTTTAATAAATCTTGATTATAATGGACGTTTATTTTAAAAAAGTATTTAATAAAAAGGTAGGGTGTCATGGAAAAATATGATGTATTAATTATAGGAGCAGGGATAGCAGGACTCTACGCAGCAATGAACATTCCAAAAGAGAAGAATGTATTGGTGGTTTGTAAAGATATACCATGGGAGTGTAACACTTTTTATGCACAAGGAGGAATGGTAACAGCACAGGGTGAAGCAGACATTCCTTTGCACGTTAAAGATACAATGATAGCAGGAGCCGAGCATAACGACAGAGAGGTGGTTGAAATACTTAGCCGTACCTCGTTAGAGACGACCAAAGATATTATTGATAGAGGAATGCAGTTTGATGTGGGTGAAACGGGAGAATTGCTTTTTACCAAAGAGGCTGCACACTCAACAGCACGTATTATTCATGCAGGTGGTGATGCCACAGGGCGTTATATGCATCATTTTATGATGACACAAAACAAACACAAGTTACAACGAAATACTTTGGTCTATGATTTACTCATAGAGAATGGTCGCTGTTTTGGAGCAAAGGCTTTAGTCAATTATGAACATAAAACGATTTTAGCTGATGATGTGATTATTGCTTCAGGTGGTGTAGGGTCGCTTTATGAGTTCAATACCAATTCCCGTACCGTCTCAGCCGATATTCATGGTATCTGTGTAGAGAAAGGGATTGAGTTAGCCGATATGGAGATGATGCAGTTTCATCCAACGGTATTTGTTAAAACACCCTTTGCACGAAAACTGCTTTTGACGGAAGCCTTAAGAGGTGAAGGAGCTTGGATTGTCTCTAAAGATGGACGGCGTTTTTTGTTTGATTATGATGAACGAGGAGAGTTGGCAAGTCGTGATATTGTAAGCCGTGCTATTTTTGACCACAAGCGTAAAACAGGTCAAGAGGTCTATTTGGATTTTTCAATGTTTGAAGAGAAGTGGTTTGCCAAACGTTTTCCCAATATTACACGAAGTTTTGAAGCCATTGGTTATAAATTTCCAAAAGACAGAGTACCCATCTCTCCAGCCTTTCATTATGCGGTAGGGGGAATCAAATGTGATACCGATGGTTGCGTTGAAGGTATAGATGGGTTGTATGTTATAGGTGAAGCCTCCTCAACGGGAGTTCATGGAGCAAACCGTTTGGCATCCAATTCTCTGCTTGAAGGAGTGGTATTTGCCAAAAGAGCGGTTGATCATTTATTGGGGAAAGAGAAAGTTGAAATGGCTGTTCCAAAGTTTGATAAAGAGTATAAAAATATTGTACATCATGAAAATGATAAGATTTACAAACATCGTTTACGTAAAATTATGTGGGAAGAAGCAGGAATCATTCGGACTAAAAAAGGTCTGCTTAAAGCTAAAAATCTTATTTATGACATGAAAAATAGAGAGATAGGAAGATTATTGGAGCTAAGACTCAATACCGCTGCCGCGATTATTGAGGCGGCACTAAAAAGAAAGGTCTCTTTGGGAACACACCATATTGAAAAGTGAGTTTGGTGATACCAAAACTACAAAGAAAATTTTTTTTAAAATGTAACCCATGTTTTTCTTTTAATAGAGAAAGAATTTAACTATAATATAAGAAAAATTACTACACACGGAGTTCAAATGCACGATTTACACTTAACCACCACATGGGTTGGATGGTTATCTTTGGCAATTTTTGTCATTGGTTACTATTTTATTGCGACCGAAGATAAATATCGTATGAATAAAGCCAAACCAGCACTTTTAGCAGGTACGGGTATTTTTATGTTAATAGGATTCTATTTTGCAATTATGGGATTGGATGGGCATCTTTTAGAAAAAGAGGTAGAACATCTTATTGTTGAGATTGCAGGAATTTTTTTCTTTTTATTGGTAGCCATGACCTATATTGAAGCAATGATTGATCGAGAAGTTTTTTCTACGTTACGATACAATTTGGTTTCAAAAGGGTACAACTATAGCAAACTCTTTTGGGTTACAGGACTTTTAGCATTCTTTATCTCTCCTGTTGCGGATAATCTTACAACGGCTTTGATTTTATCAACCGTTTTAATTACCATTGATAAAAATAACAAAGAATTTTTAGTTCCAAGTGCGATCAATATCGTAGTTGCCGCCAATGCGGGTGGAGCATGGTCACCGTTTGGTGATATTACAACACTGATGGTATGGGTAGATGGAAGAGCTGAGTTTACAGAGTTTTTATTTTTGTTTCCTGCAGCATTTTTAGGATGGGCTGTAACAGCATTTTTATTAAGTCGTTTTATTCCAAAGGGAAATCCACCTTTTAACAGTAATGAAGAACCTGCAGTTATTCTTGAGGGGGGGAAAGTTATTATTGGGCTTTTTGCTTTAACCATTGGATTGGCAGTTGTCTCTCACCAAATTTTACATCTTCCTGCAATGTGGGGTATGCTCTTTGGTTTGGCAATTTTAAAAATATATGTTTATCAACTTAATGAGAGTGCATCTCCTACGAAAGTGAATGTTTTTACGTGGATTGCAAAAATAGAAAATGATACGCTACTCTTCTTCTTTGGTATTTTAGCAGCCGTAGGTGGATTACATTTCTTAGGATTCTTAGAATATTTTACGGCATTATATAACCAATTTGGTGCAACCACTGTTAATATTGGTGTAGGATTTATTTCTGCCATTATCGATAACGTTCCCGTGATGTCAGCAGTATTAAAAGCAAATCCAAATATGGGTACAGACCCTATTGCTATTCAAGAGCAATGGATGTTGGTCACCATGACAGCAGGAATAGGTGGTTCTCTTATCTCTTTTGGTAGTGCAGCTGGTGTTGGGGTCATGGGTAAACTTCATGGTATTTATACCTTTACATCACACATGAAATTGGCTTGGACTATTTTAGTTGGATATATAGTTTCTGTAGCCATTTGGTATGTACAGTTTAATATGTTACACATAGGCTAATATTAACAACAATAACGTGGGCATTTTTGCCCATGAAATAATTTTACTGCACAAATCCTTCCAATCTTTAGGGCTTTAACCCCTATTTTAATTCCAAATATTGGTAAAATAAACATATGAAAACAGATCAAGCAACATTAGAGATAAAACAGGACAAGAATTATTTTATACTCTTTTGTAGTGGAAAATGGACGATTACTACAATACCGACCATTATTAAACAATTAAAAATTTTCACTCAAAATTTGCACAAAAATAATACGGTATATTGGAATCTTGAAGCCATGAATGAATTTGATTCAGCAGGTATGTTGATGGTTTTAAAGTATGTTGATAAATGCAAAGATTTGGGGTGTGAAACTACGCTAAGTGGCTTAAATAAAAATCAGCAGATGATGCATGATTTGTTACGTCAAAACATGACTGAAGCGTATCTTGCTCCAAAGAAGTCTAATTTTTTGGCTCATATAGGTGAAAAAAGTGTCTACTTTTGGAAAGATTTTATTGCATTTTTAGCCTTTTTAGGTGAGAGTACCATGGCGTTGTTCTACTCCTTTTTACATCCTTCTTCTATTCGATTTCGTGCGATGGTTAAACATATTGATGATTCATTGGTTGGTGCATTAGGGATTATTGCATTGACAGCTTTTCTTATTGGTGTTGTGATTGCTTATCAAAGTGCTGTGCAACTCGAAAAATTTGGTGCCAATATTTTTATTGTCGACATGATAGGTATTTCGGTTACGCGAGAGTTGGCTCCTTTGATTACGGCGATTGTTGTTGCAGGTCGTAGTGGCTCCTCTTATACAGCACAAATTGGCGTGATGAAACTCACCGAAGAGATAGACGCGATGAAGACGATGGGATTTGACCCTTTTAGATTTTTGGTGTTGCCCCGTATATTTGCACTGATGATTGCGTTACCACTGCTTATCTTTTTTGCCGACATTGTTGGCATTTTGGGTGGCATGATTATCTCTAAAATTCAGCTCAATATCTCTTATTCAGAATTTATCAGCCACCTTAGAAGTGCATTGGATGTGAAACATTATTGGGTGGGTCTTATAAAAGGACCATTTTTTGCTTGGCTTATTGCCTCTGTGGGCTGTTTTCGTGGGTTTCAAGTTTCGCGTGATACGGAGAGTATTGGTTATTATACTACGGTAAGTGTGGTCAATGCAATCTTTTTGGTCATTGCTTGTGATGCACTTTTTTCAATCATACTTACGGAGTTAAAGATATGAGCGAAGTTAAAAATATGAATAAAAATATTATAGAAGTCAAAAATATTGTAACCAAGTTTGGTGAAAATATTGTGCATGATGGGGTGAGTTTTCATGTCAAAAAAGGAGAAATATTTGGTCTTTTAGGAGGTAGTGGTTCGGGTAAATCTACGATTTTAAAAGAGATTATTATGCTCACACAACCTTTTAGTGGTGAGATTACTGTTTTAGGACATAGCCTCTCTAAGATTGGCATACAAGAAACTCAAGAACTGCGTAAAAGTTGGGGGGTACTGTTTCAATCAGGTGCACTTTTTTCACCACTGACCGTAGAAGAAAATATTGCTATATTGCTCAAAGAGTACAGTGAACTTGATGCAGAGACCATAAAGGATATTGTACGTATTAAACTATCAATGGTAGGACTACCTTCTTCTTCAGCAAAGCTTTATCCAGCAGAACTGAGTGGTGGTATGCGTAAACGTGTAGCCTTAGCCCGTGCCTTAGTGATGGATCCGAAACTTCTTTTTTTGGATGAACCAACGTCAGGACTTGATCCCGTTGGTGCACAGGAGTTCGATAAGTTGATTGTTGGTTTACGCGATATGATGGATTTGACGGTGGTGATGATTACCCATGATTTGGATTCAATTTTTACAATTGTTGATCGCTTTGTGGTGTTAGGAGATAAAAAAGTGGTTATTGAAGGAAAACTTGATAGTGTTATGAAATCAAAAGATGCATTTGTTGAGAAGTTTTTTAAAGGTGATCGTGCCAGACACAGGATAAGGATATAAAAATGGAAACAAAAGTCAATTTTACAATCGTAGGTATTTTTGTGCTACTGTTTGGCATTTCTATTTTGGGATTTGCTTTTTGGCTAATGAAATTTGGAAGTGGACAAGATTATAAATATTATCACATCTATATTGAAGAGTCCATTGCAGGACTTAGCAAAGACTCCTCGGTAAAATACTTGGGGGTAGATGCAGGTGTTGTGGATAAAATAGAGGTCAATCCAACCAATACTCAGCAAGTTAAAATCACGGTCAAATTACAAGATGAACTGCTCATTAAAGAGGACATGACAGCCACCCTTAAATTTTACGGTTTGACAGGGTTGGCGTATCTTGAGATTAAAGGTTTTGATACCTCTGCAAAAGTGCTTGAGACCAAAGCAGGAGAGATTCCTGTGATTAAATCTTCTCCATCAGTCTATATCAAACTTGATGATTCACTTTCCATGATTGCTTCGAAATTGGCAATTGTACTTGACAAATTGGACATATTTTTTAAAGAACAAAATCTTGATAATATTGAAAACACCCTTTCAGATATTCGGCAAATTACCGACACCATTAATCAAAACAAACAGCATTTTATTGACCTTCTCAAAGAAGGTAAGGAGATTGGAACGGTTTTTGATGAGCTTAAACGAACGTCTAAAACGGCAAAAAATCTTATGTGGAATCTTGACCATTCACTTAAACGTGGTGACTACAATCTTAAAGAGATGACTGAACCTTCTATTCAAAAATTAAATGGTATACTAGAAGAGATGGACAGACTGACCACCAAGCTTGAACAGACCGTTGAGACAATTGAACAAAGTCCCAGTGATCTTTTGTTTAAAAGTGCCACACCAAAATTGGGTCCAGGAGAAGAGAGATGAGATATTTTATTTTTATACTATCAAGTTTGTTATTAAGTGGTTGTGCATTTAAAAACAACACCCCTGCTATTGATACCTATACGCTTACAAATAATAAAGTTGGCATGATGGAGATAAAAAATAAGAAGTTCTCCAATAAAACACTCAAAATTGAAAAACCAACCAGCACAAGGGATATCCAAAGTACCCGTATTCTTTATGGTAAAAAGAGTTTTGAAAGAGATGCTTATGCTTATGGGAAGTGGAGCGATACGCCAAACATCATGCTTCAAAACAATTTTGTTTATGCCTTAGGAGAGAGCAAACTTTTTAAAGCCGTTCTCTTAAAACGTTCGTATGCAGAAGCGGATTATATTTTAGAGTGCAATCTTGATGAGTTTTACCATGCATTTGTGACACCAGAGTCTTCTGTTGGTATCATTATGCTTGAAGCACATCTTATAGATGCACAGCAAAAAAAAGTTATTGCTTCCAAACGCTTTTTAATCACAAGCGATGCAACTTCACAAGATAGTAAAGGTGGTGTTGAAGCGTTAAATAATGCTACAAATGTATTAACAGGAGAGTTGATTGCATGGTTGAAGTCAATTTCTCGTTAACTCTTATGAATATAATCCGTTAAAAAAATTTCATATTTCATTTTGCTTCCTCTATTTTTGGCATCTTTGGCACCGTAGAGACAAGATTCTTTATAGAGATTGTCTAGGTAAGGTGAACCAACGGTGTCGGTACACATTTGTTGGGTCTCTTTAAATGCTATTTCTTTATTTTTAGAGATACTTGTGGAGTATTCAAATCCTAAAGTGTAGTAATTATAATAACGTTTGAGCATCGCTTGTGAATGGGCATATAGAGATGGACTAAGTAGCACGATTCCCATAAAGAGGATTAAGTGTTTTGGATTCAATATGGATTCCTTATAATTTTATCATCACCAATATGAGTGGTATAAAGGTGATGAATATGTGAAAACCAACACCAGCAATACCTGCCCCAACATAGCGTAATAGGCTTGCAGATACTGCTTTTTTTTGTGCCATAACTCCTATAACCACACCAAGTAGATGAATAAGGCTCGTTCCTAAAACAAAACCAACAGCATAGAGATAAGGGTTTGCGATGGTTGGCATTTCAACTCCGTGTGCGTGTCCATGGAACATACCAAAAATAGCCACAAAAACAAATCCTACAGCAGTTGAGATATATTTTTCGGTGGCTACGGCAATACCCATGAGCATCACAGAAATAGCAATGCCTACTTCGACTAAGGGAACATCAAAACCCAATATGCCAATAATCGCACCAATAATCATAAAGATTACAAAGGTTGTAGGTACAGACCAAATGGCTTTACCACCCAGTTGAGCCGACCAAATTCCTACCGATACCATGGCTAAAAAATGGTCAAATCCTAAAACAGGATGAGCAAGTCCTGACATAAAACCAGAACCTCCTACTTGGTGTGCCCTAGCAACACCAGAGAGTAAAATAAAAAGTAGTAGGCTAATGGGTTTCAATACTTTTCTTTCATTTAAATACGCTTCCTAGCATACCTTTGATTGCTCCTTGAATATCAGCAGGGTAGACAACAAATTTAGCGTTAGGTGAGTGGCTCATTTTTTCTAAAGTATTAATGTATCTATCTCCCAATAAGAACATGGCAGGGAGTTCTTTGTCTTTAACCGCATCGGCTATCATTTCAATGGCAGATGCAGAAGCATTGGCTAAAGCAATTTGGGCTTCGGCTTCAAGTTTGGCTGCTTCGAGTTTTCCTCGTGCTTCTAAAATGGCTGCATTTTTATTTCCTTCGGCGGTGGTTTCAATGGCTCTTCGTTCACGCTCTGCTGCTGCTTGACGTTCCATAGAAGCTTGCATTGAACCACTTGGATTAATGTCTTGAATTTCTACTGATTTGACGGTTACACCCCAATCGGCAACATCATCAATGATGTTTTCTTTAAGTCGTGCTTTAATCATTTCTCGATTTGAGAGGGCTTCATCGAGTTTCATCTCACCAATAATCGAACGTAAGGTAGTCATAATCAGGTTGGTAATTGCCAGTCTAAAATCTTCTACACCATAGAGGGCAGCTTTGGGGTCGGTGACACGCACAAAGGCGATGGCATTGGTTAAAATAACTGCGTTGTCCATGGTAATAACCTCTTGTTGAGGAATATCCATAATAATATCACGTGTTGAGATGCGTTGACGTACATTGTCAATATAGGGAATAATGAGGTTGAGTCCTGGTTGTAGTGTTCGTGAGAATTTACCCAACTTTTCGACTACCCACTCTTCACCTTGTGGGACGATTTTAATTCCTTTGTAAAGGGTTACCACCACGGCTATAACCAAGAGTATTAATATATTTAAGCCTTCCATTTCTAATCCTTTAAATGTGTTTTATGTTTAAATTTCTTTGACTTCAATGAGTTGACCTTTTATGGCAACAATTTTAACCCGACTGTTTGCAGGTATATACGTTTTTGAGGTAGCAGGCCAATGGGTATTTCCCAAAACAGGTGTATCAAATTTTACCATACCTCGACCATTAATTTCAATAGCCTCTTCGATGATGCCTTGTGTTTCTAAAGAGTAGTTCGATTGTCCACTGTTCTCTACACTGGTATCTTTGAGATATTTAAACCAGAATACAATAGAGAGAATAGAAAGTGCAATCCAAAGGGTCAATTGCATTTCCAAGGAGATTGGGTAAATATTATCAACAACACCCACTAAAATGGTGGCTAAACCAAGCCCCAACATAATGAACGTACCTGTAAACATTTCAGCGATAATAAGCACAATACCAATGACAATCCAATGCCACCACAACAATTCGGTTGATAAAACTTCTAGCATTAAATTTCCTTCTAAAATTATAATTTGTTCAAAACTATTATACTATTCTTTTCTTTATTTTTTTACTTTTCTTTTTAAGAAGATTGGTTAGAATATAGACTTGATATAGAGGGATAAAAATGATAAAAATAGCTGAACATTTTTTTGTGGTAAAAAAGACACATTATTTTAAGCAAAGGCTTTTTTATGAAACAGTTCTCATTAAATACCCATAAGTAACCTTACGCTATAATCGCGAACTTTTTTACCTTATAAG
>DYMW01000012.1:20683-22492 GCA_020721385.1 Sulfurovum sp.
TTAAATACCCATAAGTAACCTTACGCTATAATCGCGAACTTTTTTACCTTATAAGGAAACACAATGGAACATTTGAACGTATATTATGACAAAGATTGTAATTTAGATATTATTAAATCGAAAACAGTAGCTATGATTGGTTTTGGTAGCCAAGGACACGCACATGCAGAGAACTTAAGAGATTCGGGTGTTCATGTTGTTATTGGACTAAGAGCTGGTGGTAGTTCATGGGCAAAAGCGGTAGCTAAAGGCTTTGAAGTATTAACCGTTGAAGAGGCTTCTGCAAAGGGTGACGTGGTTATGATTCTTCTTCCTGATGAGAATCAAAAAGAGATTTATGAAGCACAAATTGCTCCAAACTTAAAATCAGGTGCAATCATTGCATTTGGTCATGGTTTCTCAATTCACTATGGAAGAATTATTCCTGCATCTGACATTAACGTTATGATGGTTGCTCCAAAAGCTCCAGGTCATACTGTACGTAGCGAATTTGTAAGAGGTGGTGGTATTCCAGACCTTATTGCCATTGGTTCAAACCCAAGTGGTGATACCAAAGAGGTTGCTTTATCTTACGCATCTGCTATTGGTGGTGGACGAACAGGTATTATTGAAACAACATTTAAAGACGAAACGGAAACAGACCTTTTTGGTGAACAAGCGGTTCTTTGTGGTGGTGTATCTGCATTGATTCAAGCGGGATTTGAAACATTAACAGAAGCAGGATACCCACCTGAAATGGCATACTTTGAGTGTCTTCATGAAATGAAACTTATCGTAGACCTTATCTTTGAAGGTGGAATCGCTGACATGAGATACTCTATCTCTAACACAGCTGAGTATGGAGACATGGTAAGTGGTCCTAGAATCATCAATGAAGAGTCAAAAAAAGCGATGAAACAAGTGCTTAAAGAGATTCAAAATGGTCAATTTGCAAAAGATTTCGTGCTTGAAGGTCAGGCAGGTTATCCAAGAATGAATGCTGAAAGAAATAACCTCAAAAACAGTCAATTAGAAAAAACTGGTGAGCGTTTAAGAGGCATGATGCCTTGGATTAAAGCGAATAAAATCGTAAACCAAGAGACAAACTAATCTTTTAAACTCTTCTTTTCGTGGGCAGAAATGCCCACATTTTATAACGTCTTACATATAAAAATCATGCTATACTCCCAAACTTTTTTTAGGAGAATCCTCTATGGTACAGATTAGTGATAATGTTTTTTGTGCAGCTTTTTTAAATGATTTGGATATTAAATCAAAATATCTTCCCAACCCTTATAAACCTTACCCCTATTTGATTATTAACAATTTTCTCTCTCTCCTTGAGTGTCAATGGGTTTTAGAATCAATAGAAAAAGAGAACGATGCGATGATTGCCAAGGTAAAAAGTACCGACAGTTATGGTATTGTTGTTCCTCAAGTTGTACAAGAGTATCGAAAAACAAAAATTTATACGCTTGAAGAGTCGTTGGCGTATTTGTATAATGAACGCTTTAAATCGTATCAACCACAGATAGAATCCTATTTTAATCTCTCGTTAACCGTCTCAACTCCAATACAAGCGTTAGAGTATATCGAAGGGGGATTTTACGTGGCACACGCCGATGATTCCAATGCTTTGGTCGATGAGCATGGTCAAATCGTAGGATATATAACCGTAGCACCTGAGCGAAAATTGACCACGGTACTCTTTACAACTTCTTGTGTGCTTTCTCATCCTAAAGCCAATGAATTTACAGGAGGAGAGTTGGTTTTTAACTATCTTTATGACCACGAAGGCAAAGAGATTGTGTTCAGAGCCAACGCAGGAGA
>DYMW01000013.1 GCA_020721385.1 Sulfurovum sp.
TGGTAGAGATACTTTTTATGCACCCATATACGAAGATTGAGTTTTTGGTAGATAGGTTGCATATTACAAGAAAAACAGCCTCAAAATATTTGAGTGAGCTTGAAAACAATGGCATACTAAAAAACATACAAATCAAAAATAGTAAATATTTTATAAATGTTGAGCTATTTGATTTATTGAAAAAAGGGATATAGGTAAAATGTGTAAAAATTTACCCATACTTTAAAAACTATGAGTAAAAAATAAATAAATCTACCCATAGAAAAAAGAAAAAAACTTGGAATCAAAAATAAACAGAATAATAGATATTACCTATATTAAATCTCACAAATCAAAGCTCTCAAAGCTTCTATAGTGGTAAAACTTAATACAAAGGTTCTTCTATTTTCTGGTTTTACCCATTGAATAATTTTACATAGAGCTTTCAATGATATAATTACACCATATCATTGATTAGTAAAATTAGTAAATAAAATTCAATTCCATCCACATCCATAACTACTAAAAAAAGGAAACATTATGGCATTAAAAGTTATGCTCTCTCACAAAACTCACTACAGTTACGACAGGTATATTTCCCTCTCACCTCATACCATTCGCCTTCGTCCTGCTCCTCACAGTCGAACGCCTATTGATGCCTACTCTTTAAAGATAACGCCTGAAAATCACTTTATTAATTGGCAACAAGACCCTTATGGAAACTATTTAGCACGTATTGTTTTTCCAGAAAAAGTAAAAGAGTTTGGTATTGAAGTAGAACTGATTGCCGATTTGGTTTCCATTAATCCTTTTGACTTTTTTGTTGATGCTTATGCAGAAGAGTTTCCATTTAAATATCCAAAAGAGTTAAAAGCTGAACTTTTACCCTATCTTGAAGTGACCGAAAAAGGGAAAAAACTCAAAAAATTTATTAAATCATTGGACTTAAAAGAGCGTAAAATTAACGACTTTTTGGTCTATTTAAATTTGGAAATTTACAAATATCTCAACTATACTGTTCGTCTTGAAGCAGGGGTTCAAACGTGTGAAGTCACGTTGGATAAAAAACTTGGAAGCTGTAGAGATTATGCATGGCTTTTTGTTCAAGTGTTACGAAGCTTGGGATTGGCCGCACGATTTGTATCGGGATACCTTGTACAACTCAAAGCCGATGAAAAATCATTGGATGGACCAAGTGGACCAGAAGAGGACTTTACCGATTTACATGCATGGACAGAGGTGTATTTACCTGGTGCTGGTTGGGTAGGATTGGATGCAACCAGTGGTCTCTTTGCAGGTGAAGGACATATTCCTCTTGCGTGTACGGCAAAATTTGAAAGTGCGCATGCCATTGAAGGACTGAGTGATAAATGTGAAACAGAGTTTGACTTTTCAAACACAGTGACCAGAATATTTGAATCTCCAAGGGTTACCAAACCGTACCGTGATGACCAGTGGGATGCCATTAATCAATTGGGATTTGAAGTTGATAAAGAGCTTGAAGCCAATGATGTTCGACTCTCCATGGGAGGAGAACCAACCTTTGTTTCTATTGATGACATGGAGTCACCTCAATGGAATACGGATGCGGATGGACCAGAAAAAAGAGAACTCGCCGATAAACTTTCACGTAAACTTTTAAGCTCATTTGGTAAAGGTGGAATGTTGCATTATGCCCAAGGTAAATGGTACCCTGGAGAGCCAATTCCACGATGGCAAACTTCGATTATTTGGAGAAAAGACGGCAAAAAGATTTGGAAAGACCCATCACTCTTTGCTGACATGAGTCAAACGTATAACTATACCAATGAAGATGCCCTTAAATTTCTCTATAACCTGTCACTAACCTTAGGTGTCAGCAATGAAAACATTATGGATGCCTATGAAGATTCGCTTTATTATATTATGAAAGAGGCTGAACTTCCTATTGACATTGACCCCTTAGCGTGTGATATAGAAAATGCAACCGAGCGACAAACCTTAGCAAGAGTATTGGGACAAGGACTAAGTAAACCTGTGGGATATGTACTTCCCCTCAATTATGGACATCAAGAGTGGATCAGTTCAACTTGGACATTGAGAAGAGAAAAACTCTTTTTAATTCCAGGAGACTCACCAATTGGGCTTAGACTGCCTATGAATTCTCTTATTGAAAATCCTGCTTATGAATTGGCATCACATCCAGAACCTGACCTTTTTGCATCGGTACCAGAATTGGGGAAATTTTTCAAAAAAGCTCGAAAAAAAGCTCAAGCCGTAGAGGGTCTAACCATTGCAAATGACCCAAATGGTATCTTTGTAAGAACCGCATTAAACATCGAAATACGTCAAGGAAAACTTTATATTTTCTTACCACCACTCAACCATACCGAAGCCTTTTTAGAATTGATTGCTTCTATTGAAGCGGTTGCTCAAAAGCTTGATATAAAAGTGGTTTTAGAAGGGTATGAACCTGCACATGATTTGCGTATTGACACCATCAAAGTAACACCAGACCCAGGGGTTATTGAGGTCAATATTCAACCAGTTACTTCATGGAAAGCATTGAGTGAAAACCTCTTTACTCTCTACCAAGATGCCAAAGAGTCACGCCTTGGAACAGAAAAGTTTATGCTTGATGGAAAACACACAGGAACAGGTGGTGGAAACCATGTTACCATTGGAGCGTTAAAACCAGAAGACAGTCCACTGCTTAGACGACCTGAACTTTTACGCAGTCTGATTACCTTTTGGCAACATCACCCAGGACTCTCGTACCTATTCTCTGGAACCTTTATTGGACCAACATCACAAGCACCAAGAGTGGATGAGGGGCGATTAGAGAATCTGTATGAACTAGAAATTGCCTTTTCACAAATACCGCTGGATGGTGAAGTTCCATTCTGGTTAACCGACAGACTCTTTAGACACATGTTAACCGATATTACAGGAAATACCCACCGTTCAGAGTTTTGTATTGACAAACTTTTCTCACCTGACTCAAGTTCGGGAAGATTGGGTATTTTGGAGCTTCGTGCGTTTGATATGCCACCACACTCTAAGATGGCATTGTTACAAATGCTCTTAATTAGAACATTGGTCTCCCTATTTTGGAAAAAACCGTACAAACACAAATTGGTACGTTGGGGAACACAGCTTCATGACAAATTTTTACTTGAACATTATGTCAAAGAGGATATCAAAGACATTGTTGAGTTTTTAAACAATGAAGGGTATCCATTTGAATTGGACTGGTTTGACCCATTCTTTGAATTTAGATTCCCACTTTATGGAATGGCAACGGTTGAAAATATCCATCTTGAACTGCGTGCAGCCATTGAGCCTTGGCACGTACTTGGTGAAGAGAGTGGATCACAAGGAACCGCCCGTTATGTAGACTCTTCATTGGAAAGGGTACAGATAAAGGTGAACAATTTTGTTCCTGAACGTTATGTGGTTACCTGTAACTCAATTGCCGTACCAATGAGTCCTACAGGGATTGAGGGTGAATTTGTTGCAGGTGTTAAATACAAAGCTTGGCAACCATGGTCAGCATTGCATCCAACCATTGGAGTCGACACCCCATTGGTGTTTGACATTGTGGACAAATGGAACAAACGTTCTATTGGTGGAATGACCTATTATGTCTCTCACCCAGGAGGAAGAACCTACGATACTTTCCCTGTTAACAGCAATGAAGCCGAATCAAGAAGGGTCAACAGATTCTCCGATTTCAATCATACCCAAGGAGAGGTAGAACACCTTTCTGCTTCTATGATTCAACAGAGTCTCGTAGATGTTAATGGTGCCAAAAGAGCCGTGATAGGAAAAGATATTGCCCAAGAACATACCCCTTTCCTATTCCAAGAGATACCAAAAAGTTTGGAGTATCCAAACACCTTAGATTTACGAAGAAAGTGGGCAAAACAGTAGATGCAAATTTTTGAAGGTTATGTTTCAGAATCATCCTTTGATGAGGTGTATGACAATGAAAAACATATCAGAGCTTGTTGGAAAGACATTGTCTCTGATATAGAAAATGCTGGTTTAGAGCTTCTAAAAGAGAAACAAGCCGAAATTGACTGGCACCTTAAAGAGAGTGGTGTAACCTATAATATCTACAACAATTATGATAAACCTACCAACCGTTCATGGAGTTTAGACCCCATTCCTTTTGTCATTGATGGCAAGGAGTGGGAAA
Source organism: Sulfurovum sp. (assembly GCA_020721385.1). GTDB lineage: Bacteria > Campylobacterota > Campylobacteria > Campylobacterales > Sulfurovaceae > UBA1140. The sequence continues at coordinate 4,160 of DYMW01000013.1, forward strand.
AGACCAAGAAAGGTCTTCAACAAAGAGCCAAACTTTTCAATTTAATCTTAAAAGATTTGTACTCTGAACAAAAACTTATTAAAGAGAATATTGTCCCTGCTGAAGTTATTTTTGGGCATAAAGGTTTTGTAACCGAAGTGTTTGATTTTGGATACAAAGAGGATTTTAATCTCTACTTTTATGCCACCGATATTGCTCGTGGACCTGATGGGAAAATGTGGGTTATCAACGATAAAACACAAGCTCCATCAGGACTTGGATATGCCATAGAGAACCGACTCACCATGAATGTGGTTGCCAATGAACTCTACCCCCATATTTCCATAAAAAAACTCTCTGCGTTTATTGAAGAGTATAAAGCTTTATTGAAAGAACTCACAGGTGGTGACAGCTCAAAAGCGGTACTTTTAACCCCTGGACCGTACAATGAAACCTATTTTGAACACGCCTATCTAAGCTCTTTTTTAGAGATTCCTTTGGTACAAGGTCAAGACCTTTTAACTAAAAATGGTGCGGTTTGGCTTAAAAGTTTAAGTGGACTAAAAAGAGTAACCACCCTACTTAGAAGGGTTGATGACCGATTTTGTGACCCACTTGAACTACGAAATGATTCAAGACTCGGTGTGGCTGGTATTGTTGAAGCAATGAGAGAGAACAACTTAAACATGATTAATCCCATTGGTTCTGCCATTCTTGAAAATATAGGTCTAAATCCTTTTATGAAAAAGATAGCTCAATACTTTCTCAAAGAGGATTTAATTCTTCCACAAATTGCTACATGGTGGTGTGGTCAAAAAAAAGAGCTTGATTTTGTTATTAAAAATTTAAACAAACTGGTTATTAAAAAAATTGATAGAAGCGAAAACATTAAAGTCTATTTTGGAAAAAGCTTGTCTTTTGATGAACGTGAAAATTTAATTGAGTTGTTACGCCAAAGTCCATACAAATATGTGGCACAAGAAGAGATTGATTTCTCGACCGTTCCCTATTATGAAAATGGTAAAATTGAACCTAGAAATGCTGTCATACGAACCTACTCTTTGCGAAAAAACAGTGATTATTCTGTAATGAATGGCGGATTGGTAAGAATGTCTGCGACCAAAGATGGACTAATGGTCTCTTCAAAAAATGGTGGTATTAGTAAAGATTTATGGATATTGGGAGAAGACAATATTGCCATTAATCCTATCAATACGCTCAAATATACGCCCTATGTTGAAACCTCTATTCATAAAATTTCCACGTTAAAAGCGGAAAATTTATTTTGGTTGGGACGTTATCTTTCACGTTCCATCTCAACTACTCGGCTTATTTTACACGTCATAAAACAGATAACCAATTTTTATCGATATGAAATTGTCACTTCAAAAGAGTCTCAAATCATTTTACAAAATGCCTTAACGCACATGACCATGACCTATCCTGGTTTTATGGATACTAAAAATAAAAAAAATCTTGATGTTTTTCCAATGATAGAGATTACCTCTGTGATTAAAGAGACTTATCGCTCTGGCTCCTTATCCTCAACCATTAGTATGTTGTCCAACTCCAATATGAGTCTTAAAGACATCTTAACCATTGAATCCTCCAAACTTTTTGAAAAAATTCAAACTGAGTGGCATGTTTTTTCTAGTCGAAAAGGGGATTCTACCTTGGTTGTTGCCAATGAACTCGATACCTTTCTTATCTACCTCATGGCATACAAAGAGCTGGTTCATGAGAGTATTTTTAAAGAACAAGGTTTGATTTTATACGATATTGGCTACAAAATAGAAGATGCTCTACTGCTTACTTCCAAAGCACGTTCCATGCTCTGTCTCAAATTAGACAAATCCATTGGTTACGATGTTTTAGAAGGAATGCTTAATTCTATAGAGAGTTTTAATGCTTACAGGGCCCACTATAAAAGTTCTTTAAATTTAAAAAATGTGGTTGACTTTTTAATACTCAATCCACAATTCCCAAAATCACTTATGTACATCACCCAAAACCTTTTAAAAGAGTTTAAACTTTTACCCAAAGCCAAAACAACATCAACCTCCTATGAAAAGGTGATGTTAAAAGCCGAAGTGTTATTAAAATCAATAAAGATAGAAGAGTTAATACAAATTACAGAAGAAGAAGGTGTCTATGTGGAACTTGATAAGATTTTATCTCAAATATCAGATTTGTTTTTGGAGTGTTCCAATGAATTTTCAAATACCTATTTTTCACACTATGATGAGTAATTATGATTTATGACCTTTACCATAAAACCGAATTTAACTATCAAAGTAACGTGAGTTTTAGTCACAATATTGCCCGATTAAAACCCAAAGTTACCCCTTATCAAAAACTCTTAGAGTTTGAGATGAAGATAACCCCTGAGGTTTATGAATCGTATGCGTTCACCGATATGTTTGGAAACAACAATACCCACATGCTGATTCGAGAACCCCATCAATCGCTCTGTGTGATTGGAAAATCTAAAGTAGAAATTTTCCTTGAACTTATTGAAGAGTATCTTCATACGGCAAGAAGCAATAGCATCACCTATGAAAGTGCATTAAAAAGATTGTCCCATTTTCACAGCAGTGATTTGTATGCCAAACCCTATCTTTTTGAATCCGACCTCATTCCTTATGGTTCACAAAAAATAAAAACGTATGCCCTTGAATCGTTTCATAAAAACAGAGACCTTTTTGAAGCAACCCATGAATTTATGGAACGTATTTTTCATGATTTTAAATTTGTCTCTGGATTCAGTGACATTACCACTCCCGTAGAAGAGATTTTTGAAGCTAAAAAAGGAGTGTGTCAAGATTTTGCACAGTTTGCCATATCGGCTCTGCGTTCAATTGGATTACCTGCCAAATACATGAGTGGATACATAGAAACTTTACCTCCAGAAGGCGAAGAAAAACTCTTTGGAGCTGATGCTTCTCATGCATGGTTTGCGGTCTATATTCCCAATGCAGGTTGGGTTGAATTTGACCCCACCAACAACATGATACCCAAAGACCAACATATTCTTTTAGGCTCAGGAAGAGATTACAATGATATTTCACCCTTAAAAGGTGTGGTATTTAGTAGTGGAGGAAGTCAATTATCGGTTATGGTTGATGTGAGGAAAGCAAAAGTATAATACTTTTACTCTCCTCTTCTTTTTAATTAACAATCAGCTTATCAATGGTTTTATAGATGGTTTCCATCATATTTTCTTCATCATCTACCACCAATCTCATTTCAGGATTTAAAACCTTTATCATGGCATTAATGTCTTTTATGATGGTCTTTAAAACATCAGATTTTTGATTGAAACGTAATTGAAAATCCAACTCTTCTACCAATCTACCCAATTTTAAAAAATAATCGCTGTATTTACGATGTCCTTTTTTTCCATGCGTTCCCCAAATTTCACTAATTAAAGAGAGTGCATTGTCAATATCATTAAAATCAATAGGATGATAATTTTTTGATAAAGATTGCAAAAAATCATGCAATTCAATGATTTCTCCAAAAGCAGATGCATCAATATTGGTACGACTGATAATTGCATTTTCTCTTGCCTGTACCATCAAGTTAGCCAAGTTTCCTGCATGGTTACCTTGAATGGCTTTATCTAAAAAATCAACGGCATTGGTGTACTCTAAATCAATATTGAATTTTTTATATAAGGCTGTCCCAGCACTTTTATCCACATCAATAATACAATCATACGTTTTACCAATTTCACGTAATGTTAATTCTACACGCTCTAAATATCTACCCAACCAATACATACTACTGGCTACATTTGCTGTTAATAACTGTTCCATCTTATAACTCCATTACCCAAGTATCTTTAAACCCACCACCTTGTGAAGAGTTTACCAAATAATTTCCCTCTTCAAGGGCGTAGCGTGTTAAACCACAATTCCAAACTTTAACATCTTCACCCATAATAACATAGGCTCTAAAGTCTGCTTTTCTATTGACCAACTCATTATTCAGATAACACTTCTCATCATAAAACTCTATGAGTTCTTGTGCAATGAATCTTCTTGGATTGGCTTTTATGGTTGCTTTTAAATCTTCGATTTGTAGTTTTGTCATCGAATGTCCAAATAAAACACCATACCCACCTGCTTCTGCAACATCTTTAATAACCAATTTTTCCATGTTGTTCATCACATAATCCATGTCTTTTTCAAAATAAGGAAGATAGGTTGGAGCATTTTGTAAGATAGGCTCTTCACCCAAATAATACTCAATCATTTTAGGCACAAAATAGTAAATCCCCTTATCATCTGCAACCCCGTTTCCAATCGCATTCATCAATGCCACATTTCCACTTAAATAGGCTTCAACAAGACCTGGTACACCAATAAGACTCTCTGGATTAAAGAATTTAGGGTCAATAAAATCATCATCCAATCTTCTATAAATGGCTCCAACCAGAATTTTTTTCCCATTATAATTTTTGAAATACACTTTTTTATCAATTACCACCAGTTCATGCGCTCTAACCAATTCTGCCCCTATTTTTTCAGCCAAATAACTGTGTTCATAGTAGGCAGAGTTAAACCTTCCTGGGGTTAATAAAACATTAATTCCACCTGTATTGACATAATTCATCGCATCGGTAATAATTTTTGGATACTCTTTAATGGGTTCAATTTTAAGATTTTCAAAGAAATCAGGATAAATTTTTCTATACGTATCACGAATAGAAAGCGGATAACTCGCACCACTTGGAACCCTTAAATTGTCTTCTAAAATAACCCACTCATCATTTTTTGAATCTTTAACAAGGTCAATTCCATTAATGTGTGCACGTATTTTTTTAGAAGGTGAAAATCCAACAAACTCTTTTAAATATCCACCTGCTCGTTCTACAAATTCAAAAGGAATAATCCCATCTTTAACAATTTTAGCATCGGTATACAAATCTTCTAAAAAAAGATTCAATGCAGTAACACGTTGCTGTAAACCTTTTTCAATCTTTCTAAACTCTTGTGTTGAAATGATTCTTGGTATCACATCAAAAGGCAAAGATTGCTCTATAAAATTTCCATCTTTATAGAGATTAAAATTCACCGCAAATTTATCCATATAAGTCTTAAATTGATCAATTTTTTGCCTGTCCTGTTTAGCAAAAATTTCCCAAAATTTCTCATGAAGCTCTGTTGACTTTTCTAACATATCACACTCCCAATATACCGTATTATTTAATGTCTGTTTTATTATTTGGCATCAAAGTATTATAACACTATAAACAAAAATTAACTTTTGACCATTGCATAATAAATAGCCATTTATAAATTTTTTTATTTAGACTTAAATATGCCAACTTTTTTACACAAAAAATGAAGCTTAAATCTATTCTTCCCCCTCTCATATCTGTTTAAAACTATCTTGTTATAATCGCAAAAACCAAATCAGAAAAGAGATACCCATGATGCGATACCTATTTTTACTATTAATGCCCCTACTGCTTTTTTCTAAAGTCTATTATGCCAAAGTGGAACCTTTTGAGAATATCACTCTCAAATCTGCTGTCTCAGCTCAGGTGACCCATACCAAAATAGCGTTAGAAGGAAGCAATGTGACCTCTAGCACCATTATTCAATTGGACGATGACTTAGATAAAATCAAACTGACTTCAAGTCAAGACTCTCTCAAACTCATCAACAGCATGATTGCAACCAATCAAACCCTATTGACAGCACTTGGTGACTCTTTGGAACGTCAAAAAGCCTATTTTAATCGTATTTCAAACATCTCATCGGCTTCAAAAACACAACAAGACAATGCTTTCTATGGTTATACCAATGCCAAAACCCAATATTTTTCGACCAAAGAAAAAATTGATTCTCTTAAAAAACAACAACTTGATTTAAAATATGAAATTGCTCGACTAGAAGACAGCATTGCTAAAAAAAGTATTAAAATTAAAAACAAATTTCTCTACAAACTTATGGTCAATGCAGGTGATTTTGTCAATATGGGAACGCCTTTAGCCGAAATAAAAGATTTAACCTCTGCCAAGTTGGTACTTTTTTTAGAAGCCGATGAGTTAGAAAAAATTAACACCAAAACCATCTACATCAACGACAAACCAAGTGAGTACAAAGTTTCTAAAATTTGGGACGTAGCAGATGAAAAATTTATCTCTTCCTATCGAGCTGAAATCATTATTAAAAACCCAAAAGAGAATTTTTCCCAATTACTAAAAGTGGAGTTTAAATAGATGTATCCAATCAAAACAACGTGTGGACTTGATTGTCCTGATGCTTGTGGCATTGTTGCCACAGTGAATACCATTAAAGCAGATAGCGAACATCCAACTTCTAATGGAGCGTTATGTGCGTTGCTTAATAAATATATGGTAGAAGAACCACGTATCACATCGGCTATCATCAACCATAAAAAAGTCACATTAGAAGAAGCCCTTGAAGCGACCAAACAGGCTCTTGAAGCCAAGCATAAATTACTCTGGAGAGGGTCAGGTAACTTTGGAGTGATGCAAGAGATTACCAACTTACTCTTTGATAAAATAGGCGGTACCACCACGAAAGGAACGCTGTGTGATGGTGCAGGTGATGCAGGAATTATAGAGGGGCGTGGCGTAAACCGAATACTTCCCCCAGAACAAATTGCCAAAGCCGATGTGGTGGTGATTTGGGGTAAAAACATTACCGTGACGGCTTCACATCTGATGCCGTATCTTGAAGGTAAAAAGATTGTTGTGATTGACCCCATCAAAACAGCCATTGCTAAAAAGGCGGATATTCACCTACAAATTGCCCCTCGAACCGATTTTTATGTGGCGGTAATGTTGTCTCGATTTGCCATAATGGGTGACCATGAAGACCCAAATTTTTTAGCAAAATTTGCATCAGAACACAACGAATATTATGACTTTACCCGTGAATTTCGTATTCGTCCAATTTTAGACCATATCAATACCGACTTAAATGAGATGGGTCAAATACTTGAAATGATGGAAAATCAAAAAGTGGTTCACTTGATAGGAAATGGGGTACAAAAATACTCAACAGGACACCACACCCTTCATGCCATTGATTCTCTTGCTACACTTTTAGGACATTTTGGAAAAGAGGGATATGGTGTTGGCTTTTTAGGAAACTCAAAACTTGGATTTAAAAATCCTTTTGCTATTAAAAGCAAAACCGTACAAAAAGCCACTACCCCTTTTGGTGACTTTGATACCGTGCTGATTCAAGGAGGAAATCCTGTGGCATCCATGCCCGATTCTAGCCGTGTCATTACAGAACTTAAAAAAACAAAAACCATCATCTATTTTGGTCTGTATGAAAATGAAACTTCGGCAATGGCAGACATTGTTATTCCTGCTCAAAACTTTTTTGAAAAAGAGGATGTTCGTTTAAGTTATGCCCACCATATCGTCAATCCTATGCGAAAAGTACACGAATGTGCTTATGGTATTAGTGAATATGATTTTACCAATACCCTACTTCAAAAATTTGGCTTTGATGCGTTAAAAAGTGAAGCGTACTATTTGGATTTTTGGTTAAACCAATGTACACCACAAGGTGACTACTACCGCTCTCCTGCCTACCAAGCAATACCGTACGAAGAAGGATTTGGAGAAGATGAGGATGAAAAATTTACTTTTTTAGAAGAGTTTAACGATGACTTTATTAAAACAAAACAGTTTACACGAGCCAGAAAAAAAAGTTCCAAAGAGGTTATAATTGATGAATATTGGCTCATTACCCCCAAAGCCAATAAAGCACTCAATACCCAATTTAAACGAGACAACCGAGTAGTTATGCACCCAAACCTTGGCTTTAACAATGAAGAAGTTGTTCGTGTCTATTCACCATGGGGTGAACATCAATTTAAAGTAAAAAATGATGAAACCATGCGTCAAGACAGTGTTATGATTTATGCCAATAGTGTAGGCGTAAACTTTTTAACACCGAGTATTTTAAGTGAAGAAGGGGATTCAGCTTGTTATCAAGAAGTGAAAGTGAAACTCGAAAAAATTTAACTATAGAGAAACTCTATTGGGTCGAACAATCGACCCAACATTTATACTAAAGCTTCCGCCAAAACCTCATCGATAATACTCACAGGAATAATCTGAATGGCATTGCGTACTTCACTTGGAATTTCATCTAAGTCACGTTCATAATTTTTATCAGGAATCAACGCTTTGGTTACACCTGATTTGTACGCAGCAATAAGCTTCTCTTTAAGTCCACCAATTGGCAATACTTTACCTGTTAACGTTAACTCTCCCGTCATGGCAACCTTATTGTCTATCTTTTTATCTGATAAAATTGATGCAATCGCTACGGCCATCGTAATACCTGCACTTGGTCCATCTTTTGGTGTGGCTCCCTCAGGGACATGAATGTGTAAATCGTAACGTTTATAAACTTCACTTGCATCAAGTTTTTGTCCCTCTTCATTACTGTGTCTCGGAATCAAGGATTGAGGAATTTCTAACATTCCATTATCAATTAAAATTTTAATCACAGAAAAGGCAATATGCACCGACTCTTTCATCACTTCGCCTAGGCTACCCGTTAATTTAACCTGCCCTTTTCCCTTAATTTTAATGGCTTCTATTTTTAGAACATCACCACCCACCGCTGTCCATGCCAAACCATTGACCACACCAATTAACGGTTTCTTATCAATGGATGACGCTTCAAATACTTTTTTATCCGCAAACTCTGGTAAATCTTTAATGCGTATTTTTATTTTATCATTCGTCTCATCCAACAGCAGTTTCATTGCAGATTTTCTCATTATCCCCGCAATTTTACGTCGTAAACCTCTAACCCCTGGTTCTCTGGTATACTCATCAATCAACACCTTTAACGCACTGTCACTGATGTTAAATTCACGTTTTTCAAGGGCATGTTTTTTCAACTCTTGAGGAATCAGATACTGTTTGGCAATCTGAAACTTCTCATCAGGAGTATAAGAATTCACCGCAATAAATTCCATTCTATCGCGTAAAGGAGCAGGAATTTGCCCCACATCATTGGCTGTGGCAATAAAAATGGCTTTACTCAAATCGATATTAAAGTTCAAATAGTAATCTCGATACTCTTTATTTTGTTCAGGGTCAAGTATCTCTAACAACGCAGCGGTTGGGTCACCACGGTTGCTTCGCCCTACTTTGTCAATCTCATCGAGCACAATAACGGGATCCATACTTTTAGCAGTAATCAATCCTTGAACCAAACGCCCTGGCATCGCACCGACATAAGTTCGTCGGTGTCCTCGTAGCTCATTAACATCTTCCAATCCACCCAACGCAATCCGTACCAAAGGGCGATTTAACGCATGAGCAATCGAATTTGCCAATGAAGTTTTACCCACACCAGGAGGACCATAAAAACACAAAATGGTACCTGAACTAACATTGAGTGTAATCCCACGGCGTTGTGCAAGTTCTCTTACAGAAAAAAACTCAACAATACGCTCTTTGGGTTTTTTTAAAGAAAAGTGGTCTTTGTCCAACTCATTTTTTACATCCGAGACTTTCAACTCTTTGCTACTTAATGTACCAAAAGGCAACTCAAAAACCCATTCCAAATAGCTTTGAATTTGATGGGCATCGGCACTGTCAGGATGCATTCGTGTAAAGCGTTCAAGTTGTTTTGAAATCTCTTTGTAGGCATCCTCTTCCATGTGGGGTTTACGTGCTTCAAGTTTGACTTTAAACTCTTGAAGCTCCTCTTCTCTTTGGGCATCCACCCCCAACTCTTTGTTGATCTCTTTGAGTTGTTCTTTTAAGAAATACTCTTTATTGGTTTTTTCAATCTTGTTGTGGACTTTAGAACGAATCTCTTTTTCAACCCGTGCCGATTCTATTTCACCAACAACCATATCAATCACCTGCATCAAACGCTGTTCAACATCTTGCTCTTTATAAATTTCATAGGCTTTGGTTTTAGAAATTTTTAATAACGAAGAGACCAAATCGGTAATACGATACGGCTCATCAGTCTCCACAATGGTTTTTAAAAGATCAGCAGGAATACTGTTATTGACTTTTGAAAGTAATTTTATTTTTTCATTTAAAATTCCAATCAATGCATGAACCCGTACTTCATCATACCCTTCATTTTCAATTAAATTGGTCATGGCTCTTTGAAAAGAGCCGTGCTTCACCTCTATTGTTTCAATGCCTTGGGTTATTTCACCTTTTGCCAAACCTTGAAAAAGGATTTTAACACGTCCATCAGGAATGTGTACCTTACGCATAATCGAACCAACAATACCCACACGATTAATATCCATCTCTTTTCGAGACCCCTCAGAACCCTCTTTGGTGGTAAGCAACAACAACAAAGAGTTCTTCTCTATGGCTTGTGTAACTGCTTCTATGTCTTCCTTATTCGTTAGAAAAATCGGACTAATCATAAAAGGATATATAAAAAAATTGTCCTCAATAATGACAGGTAACAGTGTCGGAAATGGTTCATAATTACTTAATTGCATACATACCTACCATTTTTTAATTAAAAAATTGATCCAACAATCCAACTTCAGGTGCTTTAATATCTGTTGTTTTCAATTCAGAATGGTCATTTTTTTCTTGATAAATACGGGCTGCTTTATCTTTACCAATACGGTCATAGAGTTGTGCAATGTTGTTATTGAGTAAATATTGTGCCATGTTTAATCGTACTTTAATGGTTTCCACCACGGGGAAATACATCGATTGAGGATAGTCAACCACAAACTTATCGACTTCACTTAACGTATCAATCATCAATTTCTGGTCTTTGTTAATATCTTTAATTCCTAAAAAAGCAGCCCTGATTTTCAAAAATTTTGCTTGTTCAATTCTATCACCTGAAGCATACTTTTTTAAATACTCATCCAAATAATAATCTGCCATTAAAAAAGCTTGATCATCCATGTGGGCTTGTGCCAATATCATCGTTGCTGTTGGAAGTAAAGGAGAACGCATGTGTTCACTGCGAAGTGAAATATAATAGTTGTCTGCTTTATCTAAATTGGATGAAGCAACCTGTTTGATAATATTTTGATACCAATAGAGAGCTGGTTTGTCATACTCTTTAACAGAATCTTTACCACTACAACCTATAAAAAGGAGTACCAACACTGTAAGTAAAAAACTTTTCTTTAAATCTTTGAACATTCTTAACCTTAATAATCTGAATATATAAGCGATTATGATACCTCAAAGTCTATTATATTTTGCTATAATCGCAACAAATCGTAGGAATACCCCAATAATAGGAGTTTAAACTTGACATTAACAATTATAGGACCGGGTGCCATGGCAATGGCACTTGCCCATGGATTAAAAGAGAACCATACCTTAGAATTTGTAGCAAGGGATGTCTCTAAACTAGAAATCATTAAAGAAGAATTTTCAGCCAATGTTTATGCCTTAAAAGGGTTTGATATTACCAACAAAAATATTTTACTCGCCGTTAAACCTTACGCATTGACAAGTGTTGCCAAACAAATCCATGGTAAAGCCAACAGTGTCTACTCCCTTTTGGCTGGAAGCAAACTCGAAGCGTTAAAAAATGCCATTCCTGCCCAAAATCATGTGCGTATTATGCCCAATGTTGCTGCTAAGTTTGGTGCGTCTACGTCTGTACTCACAGGTGATATTGCTAAAAAAGAGGAAGCCATGGCTATTTTTAATGCCATTGGTGACACCTTTTGGGTTGACAGTGAAAAAGAGATTGACATTGCCACAGCAATTGCAGGTTCAGGTCCTGCTCTACTCACACTTGTGGCTGAAGCGATGATGGATGGGTTGGTCAAAGAGGGAATGAAACGCACCGATGCTGTTGGCATTACCAATTCACTCTTTAAAGGATTTGCTCCACTGATTGCCTCAAATCATCCTGCCATTATTAAAGATTCGGTCATGAGTCCAGGAGGAACAACGGCTGCTGCGTATGCTGCACTTGAAGAGGGTGCCGTTAGAAGTTCATTTATCAAAGCTGTTGGTGAAGCTTTTAAGGTAACACAACACTAACACTTTTATTTTCTTAATTTTTTATTAATTTTTTTATTTATTTTTAATTTTCAATAAAATATAAATATGATACAATAAAAACAAGATTTATTAATTAAGGAAATGAAAAAAATGTTTAATTTTTTAAAAAAATTTATACTCTTATCGACACTAATTTCTACCCATTTACTTTATGCTGATGGGGTTCTAACCTCTATTGGCATTAATAATGCTCCTTCGGTTAGTGAAGCCGATGCAGGGAGTAAGAAGATGACCTTTATGGTTACGTTAAGCGAATCTCCTTTATTATTTACCACCGTTAACTATACCACAGTCAATGGTTCTGCCACTGCAGATAGTGACTATGTTGCACAAAGTGGAAGCCTTACTTTTTTGGCTTGGGATACAAGTAAAACCATAGAAGTGGATATACTTGACGATACGATTTATGAAGGGGATGAAAACTTTTCCGTACAAATCAGTACCACTGCTTCAGGATATGAAGTTTCAGGATCAGGACAAGGTTATGGAACCATCACAGATAATGAACTTCCCCCATTAGAGATACGTTCTAGTAATGTGAGTATTACAGAAGGAGACATAGGTACAAACCCTATAAACTTTAGAATTTATCTTAACCAACCTGCACCAACAGGAGGAGTTACTGTAAACTATAACACTGCTGATTACACTGCCTTAGCAAATGATGATTATACAAGTACAGCAGGTTCGGTTACCATTCCAGCAGGACAAACAGAGGTTTATGTTCCTGTTCCTATTGTTGGTGACCTCACTCCTGAAGTGCAAGAAAAATTTTATTTTAAGCTTACCAATACCAATGTAGGAACACTTAAAACCACCAAAGTAAGTGGTTATATTAAGGACAATGATGCCATTCAAGTACGTATTTCCAGCACCAATATCCAAGAAGGAAATTTAGGAGATACGCATCAGATGGTCTTTAAAATATTTCTTGCCAAAGCCTATCCACTCACAACGCCTCTAACCATTAATTATCAAACACAAGATGGCTCAACTCCAAGTGCTACAGCAAACGTGGACTATACAAGTAAAAGTGGTTCGGTTACCTTTAATCAAGGGGATATTGAAAAGTTGGTTTATGTTGATATTGTTGGAGACAATGATATTGAACCCAATGAGTATCTTAAATTGGCTATTTCTGGTAGCGCTTATATCACTAAGTTTGACTCACAAAGTTTAATACTCAATGACGATGGTAATTATCCAAAAATCTCTTTTTCCCAAAGTGAATTTTCTATTACCGAAGGAGACAGTGGGCAAAAAAATTTAAACTTTACATTTACTTTAAGTAAACCTGCATTAGCAGGAGCTACATTTCATTATGAGACGTGGGACAACAGTGCCAAAATTGGTGATAATGATTATGTCTATACCCATGGAGATCAAACGGTTTTAGAAGGAGCAAAAAGTGTTACCATCTCTGTACCGATTAATGGAGACACCAAAATAGAAGCAGATGAATATTTCTATTTTGGAATATCCAATTTAACCAATTTAAATCTTAGCAGTGTAGACCAAGTTCAAGGTAAAATTATTAATGATGATGGTGCTTACCCTACTCTAACGTTTAATAGTAATGCTTATGCTATTCCTGAGGGAAACAGTGGGCAAACCGATATAAACTTTACCCTCACTCTTGATGCACCTGCCCTAATAGGTTCATCATTTGATTATTATACACAAAATGGTACCGCACAAGTTGGAGACAATGACTATGTGGCTATTCCTACCACAACCCATGTTATTCCTGTAGGTGCAACCCAAATTACCCTTCCTGTTAAAATCAATGGTGATACCAATATAGAGAGTGATGAGAGCTTTTCTTTAATGATTTCCAATGAGGTCAATCTTACATTGGCAAGTAGCAACAGTGCTTCTGGTACGATTTTAAATGATGATGGAAGCTTACCAGAATTTTCAATCCAAGCACCTACAAACTCTATTTTTGAAGGAAACAGCAGTCAAACCAAAATAGATTGTCTCATTAAACTCACTCCTCCTGCAACGCATGATGGTGTTACCATTAACTATCAAACCCTTAATGGTAGTGCCATGCATGAAGATTCAGACTACGATACAATTAATCCTACTTCAGTGGTTTTTAATACCAATGAAAGTGAAAAAACAATCTCTGTTTATGTCAATGGTGATGTAAAAATTGAAGGGGATGAAACGTTTAATGTTCAAATTTTAAATCCTATCGGTGCGACGATAACCAAAGGGCAAAATACAGTAACCCTTGAGATAAAAAATGACGATGAACACAGTGATGACCCTTTGGTTTGTGACAGCACCATGTATCTTTCAAGCAGTATTAACCGAAGTGACCCCAATGCCAAAGGAAAAATGTGGTTACATACCATTGATACCACAAAGAATCCGTTTAACTTTTTGGTTATGAATGAAGAGGGAAGCAACAAACTCTATAATGCCCTTGCGTACTCTGATACAGACAACTACATCTATGGTCTCTACAAAAAAGAGCTTATCAAATTAACCAAAACAGGAAAAGTAATCAGTCTTGGAAATGTAGATGAATTGCCCTCTATTTTAACCACCAAACAACTTTTTGCAGGAGCCATTTATGGTGAGTACTATTATATCTCAGGGCCGGGTGAAGATTACAATAAAATTTTTAAAATCAAATTGTCCGATAAAAGTGTTTCGGAAATTACATTAAATACGGCGGTCTCTTTATTGGACTTCTCTTTTACTCCTGATGGTCACTATCTTCATGGAATTGTCGATGGAGGAAAGTTGGTTAAAATTGATGTGGATGTCAACAGTAGTACACTAGGAGATGTCACCTTTATCGGTTTGGCACACACAGGGTATCAATTTGACTCAACCTTTTCAGATAAAAATGGAAGATTCTTTGCCAATGACAGTGGAGGTCATGGATTTTTTGAATTTAACCTTGATACAGGAGATAAACTTTTCTTATCTGCCTCTGGAAATGCTACTTTTAATGATGGTGCCAACTGTCTAAAAGCCGAATTAATCTTTACCGATTATGGCGATGCTCCAAGCACTTATGGAACGGCTAGACACACCATTGCCAATGGAATGTTTCTCGGTAATGAAGTTGACCATGATATTCAAAGTTATTCAGACAGTACCGCCACAGGTGATGATACCCATGGAATTGATGATGAAGACGGTGTAACCCTACTTGATGGAACCGATTTAAATGGTAGCTACTTTTTACCTGATGCCAATCAAGAGTTAAAAATTAAATTCTCAAAAGAGGGTTATCTGAATGCATGGATAGATTATGATGCCAATGGTGTTTTTGATGCCAGTGATAAGATTGTTAATGCCCAATTATTCACCGCAGGAGAACATACCATCAGCTTTAATGTTCCTGCAAGTGTGATTGTAAACCAAACAACCTACCTGCGTTTTAGATTCTCATCAACAGCAAACCTTGATGCCATAGGGAATGCAAGTGATGGTGAAGTTGAAGATTATGCTGTTAAATTTGGGTCAGCATTTCAACCGCTTAGAGGAATGTTTAATATTGAACGAACCAACAGTGGAACCTATCCCATTCATTCTGAGGCAAGAGATGCGTGGTATACCCAAATAGTGGGTCGTGATTTTGACTACTCGGTTGTTTTTTATAATGAAGAGATGAGTGAAGAAAAAGAGGTGGACAATGTCACGGTAAAAGTAGAACTGGTCAATACCGAAACCAATACGACGCTTTATACCCAATATGCCCATATTAAAAACTCTCCTTCAAAAAGTAGAATTGACAACACTTTACCAACCGATTTAATGAATTTACCAGCCACTAAAGATGTCCATTTTAGAATCTCGTATGGGGTGGATGATTCGGGTGCAATTATACAAGCCGATTGTTCAGGTGACCCTAGAATTTGTTTTGAAAACTTTACCAAAACGCGTACCAACAACGCTTTAGACAACTTTGCCATTCGTCCTGAACGCTTCTATATGGTGCTTTCCGATGGGGCTAAAATACGAAAGATTAATCAAGACAATGACCCAACAACACCACTACGTTTGGCATCGGGTTATGAGTACAATTTAAGTGTCACTGCGACCCAATACAAAGCCAACCACAGTATTGTGCCAAGTGCTGATTATAACCAATCTCTTAATGGAATTTTACTCTTTAAATCCTCCAACAGTTGTGCCAATAGAGACAATGCCACCACTCCTGAAACCTTTAAAGAGGGGAAAAACATTACGCCAATATTCAAACACAACAATGTGGGTCTTTATCTGCTTCATCTTGAAGACAGTAATTGGACAGCAATCGATTCGCAAAAAATAGTTCCTGATTGTGAGGTGACCAAAAGCACCACGTCAATGAATGGCAATATATTATCAGGCTGTAACATTGTCTCAAAAAGTGACATGAATATCTCTTTTTATCCTTATCAATTTGCCATTGATTTTACCATGAACAACTTGCCAAACAGTGGGCATGACAACTTTATCTATATGAGTGACATCAATGAGAGTTACAACAACGTTGCCATTCAATTTCAAGGAGACATCACCGCACAAGCCCAAAATGGTAGCACCTGTTCCAACTTTACCACAGGTTGTGTTGCCGAAAAAGTCGAATTAAAGCTTGATGCAACGGTACTTTCAGAAGATGGAATCAATCAACCTTTACAGACCTCACGCAATATTTCAGACAACAGCCGTGAAGATATAAACTTTACCCGTATGGTACGCTTTAACAATGAACCTTTCTCCAGTGCCAATTACACCAAAACACTAGATGACATTAAAAAAACCATAACCATTGATGCCAATAAATTTAAAGATGAAAACAACGGTTCAACTTCGGTGGATTTACGGTACAACATCAACAAACACCACTCTCGAACGGTAAACCCTATACAGGTTAAATTTCATGGATTTGATGTAAACTCTACCGATGCCCATTCACAAGCCAATGATAAAATCAATACCATCTCAACGTTACACATTCCAAAAGGACGACAAGATTTAAGCAATAATGTGCGTCATTTCTACTTTACACAAGTGGCTCCTGACAATCTTTATTATCCAAAAATTAACTTTCACGTTAATCCTGTTATTCGCACCCCTTTAAATATTGAGATATTTTGTGATAAAAACACAAGCTATTGTATGGAAACCAATGTAACCACCAACAGCAATCCCAATGCCAGTCCACGACGACAAAATGGTTGGTATCTTTCAATTAAACACAATCCTCAATTGGATGGAAATGTGACCCTATTGCGTCCACTACCCAATATTGTAACCCTTAGCCCCATTGCACCCATTGTCTTTAATCATGGACGAAATGGGATTGTTATTACAAGATTTAACACCTGTGTTAAACCTCAAACCGAAAGCAATATTACCATTGTTCCAACACCTGCTTTACAGTATGACCCAAACCCTAGCCATAATGGTCTGCCAATGTATCAAGTATCTTGTGAACAACCTGAACATGAATGGACAGGTATAGGAGAGACAGGTCACATTATTCAATCTGAACCCCATGAGAATCAAGCCGATAAAATTAATTGGTAAGTGAGATTTCAAAGAACATTTCAAGAGATAAGTTTCTCTTGTTTT
>DYMW01000014.1:0-8329 GCA_020721385.1 Sulfurovum sp.
ATATAATTTTTTCTTAAACATAAAAACCACATTTTATTTTTTATATAGTCTTGACTCTTTTTTCACTATTATTCTACATTCAATTTTATTGGAAACTGTGAAAAAAGAGATATACCCTTCATGAGCCTACTCAAAAAAACATTGTTATTTGTTATTGCTATTCAAGTGTTGATACTTGTTCAACTCTCTGTTGTTAAATATGGGAATCAAAAAAATCATTTTAATACCCTTTACAATACATTAACATTTAAAACACCTCCACCTATTAAACCCACACCCACACCTGCACCATTAACCGAAGAAGAACAAATTCTTGCCGATGCCATCAAGCGTACCATCAATGAAAAGATAACACGGTTTGAGAAATCAACCAAACAAGATAGCCACTTAACGCTGTTGTGTAGCCATGATAAAAGTAAAAATATTCGACAAAAAGTCGCTTTGTATGCCAAAAAACTTTTGGGGCATCGTTACGTTTGGGGAGCAACGGGACCTAATAGCTTTGACTGTTCAGGGTTTACACAAAAAGTCTACAAAAAAGCAGGAATTAGCATTCCTAGAATCTCACAAGAACAAGCCAAGGTGGGAACGTATATTCAATATCAAAACTTACAACGGGGAGATATGGTATTTTTTGATACCAAACGCCAACGTACGGGTAAGGTAACCCATGTAGGAATCTATTTAACCGATGGCAAATTTATTCACGCCAGTTCAGGTAAACGAAAAGTGGTCATTACCAATTTTAATAAAAAGATATTTTATAAAAACCGTTTTCTTTGGGGACGACGCATCATAAACAACCGTAAAAAAAGAACCCTTCAAACCTTTTCTAATGTTGATGTTATGAATTTTTTCAACCAATCCAAGTTACGTAGAACATAACGCTTTTAGTTAATCTCAAAGTGGTTATAATTTATTTACCATTTTTAGTTATAGTTGTTATATAACATTGGAGGATTCTAAAAAATGAAAAAATTATTACTACTGCTACTCTTTACACTATTTGGTTATGCACAAGATTATGAGACACAATGGCATGAAATTGAAAATCTTGAACAACAAAATCTGCCAAAAAGTGCCTTGGACAAAGTACAACTGCTCTACGAAAAAGCCCAGAAAAACAAGAATGAGACACAATTTATAAAAGCCCTACTCTATCAAGAGAAATACCTTTATACCTTAAATGAAGAGGGTTATGTGGGTACCATTCAAAACATAGAGAAAGCACTCAAACAAAGCCCTACTCACAATACAAAACTCATTTTAACCTCCATCTTAGCACAACTCTACAGCACCTATTTGGACAACAATCTCTATAACTTACAAGAGAGAACCCCATTAACTGAAGAGAAGAATAAAGATATAAAAACATGGAGTATTAAAAAACTGTTAAACAAATCTTCAACACTCTATCTTGAATCGTTAAATCTTAAAGCTCAAGAGATTTCTATGAATGCATATACAACGATATTAAGTGAAAATAAAAACACAACCGATTTACGACCTACGCTCTATGACTTTTTGGCATTTAGAGCATTGGAGTATTTTAACAATGAGAGAAACTATCTTACCGAACCTGTTTATGCCTTTGAATTAAAAGACAAAGAGGCATTAGGCTCACTTAAAACCTTTATGAATCACCACTTTAACACCAAAGATAAAACTTCATTTAAATACCAAACCCTACGTATTTATCAAAAACTTTTACAATTTCATTACATTAAAAAAGAGCCAAAAGCCTTAGAACACATCAACCTTGAACGGCTTTTGTTTGTCTATAAAAACTTTCATGCCAAAGAACGGGATGGCTACTATCTTGAAACATTAAAGAAAATGGTGCATCAAGATGCTCAAAGTGAAGCCCTCTATTATTTGGCACTTTATCATTTGGAACAAGACCATTATAAACAAGCTATGGCGTATGCCGACCGAGGGATTAAGACCAATAATCCGTATATCGTACGTCAATGTCAATCAATAAAAAATGAGATTTTAACCCAATCGTTACAACTCCAAATAGAAACCGTTAATCTACCCAATGAAAACATTTTAGCCAAAGTTGCTTACCGAAACAGTAAAACCCTTTTTGTAAAGGTCATTAAAGTCAACACAATAAACATTCAAAAACTTGACACTCTCAACGATGAAAAAAAAGAGCATTACATCAACACCCTTCCTATTTTAAACCAATTTCATCTCAATTTGCCACCTGCCAACGATTACAAACGTCATACAACCGAAATCTCATTGGGGGCTTATGATGTAGGACAATATCTCTTTGTTCTCTCTACGAATGAAACTTTTACAAAACAAAGTATCTTCCAACTTGGCACCATCTCTAACATTGCCTATATGCAACAAGGTAATGATAAACTGCTTATTATTAACCGAAAAAGTGGTAAAGCCTTCAGTAATGTAAAAACATCCTTTTATGTGAAAGCGTACAACAGCAAAACAAATAAAAGCGAGACCATACTCTATTCGAGCAAAATTAGTAACATTCAAGGCTTTATTGATATTCCTTCTATTAAAGGGAGTTACTCCATGGTTTTTGAGTATCAAAATGATAGATTAGACCTAAGTGACCAAACCTATTCAAACCCTTATCAACAAGATAAAAAAGAGTGGTCACAAGATTTTGTCCATTTCTTTACCGACCGAGCCATCTACCGACCCAATCAAACCATCTATTTTAAAGGGTTGGCAGTTGAAAGCTACAGCAATAAAACCCCTAAAATTTTAAGCCAAAAAACCATTGAGGTGACCTTTTACAATACCAATCAACAAAAAATTGAGACACAAACGCTCACTACTGATGCATTTGGTACCTTTAATGGTCACTTTACCGCTCCCAAAAGTGGTCTGTTGGGTTCCATGTATTTAAGTGCCGATATTGGTGGTGAAACCTACATACAAGTCGAAGAGTACAAACGTCCAAAATTTGAAACAACCCTTAATCCACTCAATAAAAGCTATAAATTGGGCGATAAAATCACCATTACAGGGGTAGCCAAAGCTTATGCAGGAGACCCAATTGCTGGGGCAGGAGTACACTATACGGTGACACAAGTAGCCGACTTTCCTTGGATGCCTTATTGGAAACCAATGCCAATTACTGCTCCAAAACAATTGGCTTCAGGACAAAGTAGTACCGATAAAAATGGTGCATTTACCTTTGATTTTGAAGCATTACCCGACAACACCCTATCACCTATAGACAAACCAAACTACCGATACCAAATCCTAGTAGATGTTACCGATAGCACAGGAGAGAGCCACACACAAGAGAAAACCATTCAACTCGGCTATGTCTCCATTAAAGCTGAAATGCTCATCGATGAGGAACTCCAAAGCGACAACAACAACACCTTAATGCTACAAACCACCAATCTTGATGATGAATTTCAACCTTTAAAAGGAAACGTTATAATCGAAAAAATTAAAAAAGAGGAACAGGTCTATCGAAACCGATACTGGCAACAACCCGATATGCCTCTCTATTCCAAAGCAGAATTTGAACAACTCTTTTCTAACTATCGCTATGATGAAAAAGAAAAAAATTTGGAAAAAACACCCATTGAAACCCTTATGTTTGATACCAATAAAAGTAAAATACTCAACCTCAATCACCTAGAACAAGGAACATATCTTTTAACCTTGCAAACAACCGATGAGCATGGAGTAGCAGTAGACAAACAAAAATTGATTACGGTTTATGATAATCACGCTACAGAACCCCCTTTTACCACCTATTTATGGCAAAAGAGTGACAAAACCGCTTATGATGTTGACGATACCGCAATCTTAACCTTAAAAAGTAGTCTTAAAGACATTCCTATTCTATTAACCATTGAGAGAGATGAAAAAATCATTGAAGAAAAATGGCTCAACATTACAGACGTTACCAAAGAGCTTGTTCAAATACGAGAGCAAGATAGAGGAAATCTTTATTATCAATTGAACTTTATTCAAGATAACCGTGCGTACCATCAAGAGGGAACACTCACCATTCCTTGGGACAATGAATTAACCGTAGAGTATATCAGCTTTAGAGACAAACTCAAACCCAATGAAGAGGAGCAATGGAAAATTAAAATATCAGGTAAAGACAAAGAACGTGTTATGGCACAAATGGTTGCCACATTGTATGATGCTTCACTCGATGCACTGATTCCTTATCAATTTACGATTCCCAATCTTTACCCCTATTATACTCGTGCTTACGATTTAGAATGGAGTGGCAAAAATTTTGATGCCAGTTCCATTACCAACACATACAGAGCAACCAATACCACAATCATAGAGCGTCTCTTTTCTCATCTAAAATGGCTTGAATTTATCCAACAACCATCCTATCGTGGTTATGCCGAGAGTGACATGATGGTAGCAATGCCTGCTCCTGTTATGATGGAGTCTCCTCATGTTGCAACCATGGTCTCAGATGAAGTTGCTAGTGGTGCAGGAAATATGGCTAAAAACATGGCTGAAACCTCTCCTAAAAAAGAAGAACCACAAGCACCTATGGCTGTTCGTAAAAATTTAAATGAAACCATCTTTTTTAAACCCAATTTACAAACCGATGAAGAGGGAAATATTCTTATAGACTTTAAAACCAATGAAGCCCTAAGCCGTTGGAACTTTTTGGCATTTGTACATACCAAAGATTTAAAAACCGCCATTACTCAAAAGAGCTTAACCACACAAAAAGAGCTTATGGTGGTAAGCAACCTACCCCGTTTCTTTAGAGAAAAAGACCAAATTACCCTCTCTGCTAAAGTGGTCAATATGAGTGATAAAAACGTAACAGGAGAGTGTGAACTTCAACTGATTAACCCTTTAGATGAAACACCTATTTTTACACGAGAGTTCAAAAAAACTTTTAAAATTGCCCAAAAAAGTTTTACCTTGGTTACTTTTGATATTACCGTACCCGATGTTGACAAAGTACCTGCCATCCAACATATCCTTATTGCCAAAACCAAAACCCACTCGGATGCCGAACAGGTGATTGTACCCATACTCTCCAATAGACTCTTTGTGACGGAGAGTCAACTCTTGTCTGTACCTGCTGAGTCCAATAAAACATTTACCCTTGAATCACTAAAAAACAACCACTCAACCACACTCAACCACCATAAACTCACCTTAGAGTTCACCTCCAATCCTGCATGGTATGCGGTGCAATCGTTGCCGTACCTTATGGAATATCCTCATGAGTGTAGTGAACAACGCTTTGCACGTTATTATGCCAATGCTTTAGCCTCTAAAATTGCCAACAGCACCCCTAAAATCAAAGCCATCTTTGAATCTTGGAAACATAAAGAGCAACTCAAAAGCAATCTTAGTAGCAATGAAGAGCTAAAATCGGTACTACTCGAAGAGACTCCTTGGGTACTTGATGCCCAAAGCCAAGAAGAGCAACAACAAAACATTGCCCTACTCTTTGACCTTCATCAACTTGCCAAAGAGAAAACAGAGGCACTAACGCAACTCAAACAACGACAACTCCCCGATGGTGGATGGGCATGGTTTGAAGGAGGAGAAGCGAGTTGGTACATCACCCAATATATTGTTGAAGGGATGGGGCATTTAAAAAAGTTGGGAGTGAATGTAGAAGACTCTAACATGATAAACTCAGCGATTGCCTTTATGGACAATGAGCTAGAAAGTGCGTATCAAGCGTTAGCCAAAAGCGTAGAAGAAAATCGTACCACCTTCAAAGACAACCATCTTAGTAGCATGGTAATCCACTACCTTTATGCCAGAAGTTTTTTTAAAAACAGTATGAGTATACCCACAAAACACGCCTATGATTACTATATTCAACAAGCCAAAAACCATTGGAAAGATAAAGGTTTGTATGAACAAGGCATGATTGCCCTTGCGTTACATCAAACCCTTCAAGATGCCAAACCCATTGTTGCATCACTCAAAGAACGTGCCATTATCAACGATGAGTTAGGTGCGTACTTTAAATATGAAAATGGATACCATTGGAATCAACTTCCTATCGAAACCCATGCGTTAATGATTGAGGTCTTCAGCACCATTACCCAAGACAAAAAGATGGTTGAGCAGTTAAAAACTTGGCTTCTTAAAAACAAACAAACCACCCATTGGAACACCACCAAAGCAACCTCATCGGCTATTTATGCCCTGCTTTCTGATAATGCATGGCTTGTTAATGAAAAAATGGTTACGGTCTCTTTTGATAGCAGTGTGGAGTATCAAACCCAACTCAAAAAAGCACAAGATACTGCCCAAAAAGGAACGGGATATTTCAAAGTAGACTATGACAAATTTGATGCTTCCATGGCAACAGTGAAGGTTTCCAACCCGAATAAACACCCTGCATGGGGCAGTTTGTATTGGCAATATTTTGAAAATATGAACAAAATAAAAAGCTTTAAAGCAACCCCTTTGACCATCCATAAAAAACTCTTTCGTATTCAACAAAGCGACCAAGCAGAGGTATTAAGCCCCATTACAAAACAACCACTTAACGTTGGAGACAAAGTCAAAGTACGCATAGAAATCAAAGTAGACAGAGCCATGGAGTATGTCATGCTCAAAGATAGTAGGGCCTCTACCTTTGAACCCATCAATGTGTTAAGTGGGTACAAATATCAAGATGGTTTAGGGTATTACGAAAGCACCAAAGACAATGCTACCTACTTTTTTATTGACTCTCTACCAAAAGGAACTTATGTGTTTGAATACCCTCTCTTTGTAACCCATAAAGGAGTGTTTTCAAATGGGGTAACCACCATAGAGAGTATGTATGCCCCTGAATTTAAAAGTCATTCAGAAGGCGTAAATGTTTCTGTTCAATAACCCCTAACGATGGTGTTTTTAAAACACTATCGTTTTGTTTCCATGAACAAATACCCTATCGTTCAACACAAAATTCAAAGCACGGGAGAGGACTATTTTTTCAACATCGCGTCCTGCACGTTGCATATCTCGCCACTCTAAACGATGGTTTACAGGAATGACATCTTGGGCAATAATTGGACCTTCATCCAAATCATCCGTAACAAAGTGTGCGGTTGCTCCAATAATCTTTACCCCTCTTTCATGTGCTTGTTTATAAGGATTGGCTCCAATAAATGCAGGTAAAAAGGAGTGGTGAATGTTAATAATTTGTTTGGGATAACGTGAAACAAACGATGAGGTTAAGATACGCATGTATTTAGCTAAGACAATATAATCAAACTCCTGTGCATCAATCACCATAGCCATATGCTCTTCATGCTCTTCACGTGTAAGCCCTTCGGTTGGTACATAAAAAAATGGTATATCAAAACGGCGTACCAACTGTTCCAACACATCATGATTGGCGATGACGGCTTCAATATCCGCATCCAACTCACCAGCTTCATGACGAATGAGTATGTCACCCAAAGCATGAGACTCTTTGGTGGCTAAAATAACAATTTTTTTCCGCCGAGGTACAATGACTTTAAGATGAGCATTTTTAGGTGTAATTTCTTGTAACGCTTGTTTGAGTTCATTTACTTCAAATGCACCTATGACCACCGAACGCATAAAAAATTTACCCTCTTCTTTATCAACAAATTCACGGTTAGAATCTATGTTTAAATCTCGGTCATAAAAGACTTTTGAAATTTTATAAACCAACCCTTTTTCATCATCACAATCAATTAATACTCTTGCTTTTTTTTCCATTACTTTCCTACCTAAAATTTATAAATGAATTATACCAATTTTTGAGACAACTCTGCCCACTTTGCCTTTAACTCATTGTATCCTGCATGGTATGCCATCTCTATTTCGTCAAAATCAAACAGATGCATATTGGCAACCCCTTCAACTTCAAAATAGGCATCGGTCAATTTTTTAGAAGGTATGGAGTTGGAACGAATCATAATAAGAATGGAGCGAATGGTTAACGATTTAAACGTTGACAAATCTTCGCCTCTTAATGGGTTAATATTGATTGCCAAATTTTTTTGAGGATACTGTTTTAACGGTTTCACAGGTAAGTTATCGGAAAATCCTCCATCAATATAAGATTTGTTACCAATTTTTTTTGCCGTAAAAAGTGGTGTAATCGTTGAAGAAGCGATGCTGTAGGCAATGGGATTGCCCGTATTGATGTAACAAGGCTCACCCGTATCAATGTCGGTTACACAGGTATAACAAGGAATTTTTAACTCCCTATAATCTTGCACATTCACCATCTCTTGCAGTTTCTGCTCTAAACGCTCCATACTGAAAATACCCACCACACCAGTTGCCCAAACAAAAAGGTCTTTTTTATCCAAGTTGTATAAAAACGTCAACATATCCGCACTTTTAAATC
>DYMW01000014.1:8429-11499 GCA_020721385.1 Sulfurovum sp.
AGGTCTTTTTTATCCAAGTTGTATAAAAACGTCAACATATCCGCACTTTTAAATCCAAAAGCCAACATCAACCCAACAATCGCTCCTGCACTTGACCCTGATACCGCAGTAACTTCAACACCTTGTTCTTCTAAAAATTTAATCGCTCCCACATGGGCTGCCCCACGCAATCCTCCACCGCTTAGACTCAGTGTGATTTTCATCTCGAACCTTTTTGGATATAATAACAAAAATTTAATCCGAACAAGGACAAATATGAAAAAAACATTTCAAATAGAACAAGAGAAACTCAAACCCGAAAGAGCGGTAGATTCAATTAAAAATGAGCTTCGTAAATATGCCAAACGCGAAAAGAAAAAAGACCTTCCCAATTCAAAAACCATGTATTGGGACTTTGATTGTAAATTTGGGAAAAATGCTCAAGAGGCAAACATCTGTAGTTTTGATGAGATTTTTATCGCATTAAACAGTGTCATTGAAGAGGGGTGGAGTGAATGTTATGTAGAAGTAATTGCTAAAGCGGTTGACAAACCATTAAAAGAAGAAGCGTAGGGTGCAATTTATTGCACCCTACATCAAATATTATTTAGAAACATATTTGGCAATAATATCACCAATTTCACTACAAGAACAGATTTCTTTGGCATCATAAGCACCCAAATCTCCTGTTCTGTACCCTTGTGCCAATGACTTTCTAATTGCTTTATCAATCTTATCGGCTGCTTTATCTTCACCCAACGCATAACGCAACATCATAGAAGCACTTGAAATGGTCGCCAATGGATTGGCAATACCTTGACCTGCAATATCAGGAGCAGAACCGTGAATTGGCTCATAAAGACCCACACCCGCACCCGTACTTGCACTTGGAAGTAGCCCAATAGAACCACTTAGCATACTCGCAGCATCGGATAAAATATCTCCAAAAATATTTCCTGTCAAAATAACATCAAACTGTTTTGGATTTCTAATCAACTGCATCGCAGCATTATCAACATACATGTGTGTCAACTCTACTTCTGGATAATCTTTAGAAACTTCTACAACCGTCTCACGCCAAAATTGACTCACTTCAAGTACATTGGCTTTATCAACAGAACAAATTCTCTTACCACGTTTCATGGCAATTTCAAATGCCACTTTTGCAATTCTTACTACCTCTTCACGTGTATACACCATTGTATTGTAAGCTCTGTCTTTAAGCAACTCTCTTGGCTGACCAAAATAGATACCCCCTGTAAGCTCACGAACCACCATAATGTCAACCCCTCTTACCACTTCTGGTTTGAGTGTTGAAGCATTAACCAACTCATCATAAACAATTGCAGGACGAAGGTTGGCAAACGTTCCCATCTCTTTTCTAAGATTAAGAAGACCCGATTCTGGTCGTAAATGTCGCTCTAAATTGTCCCATTTTGGACCACCAATGGCACCAAAAAGAACTGCATCACACGTTTTTACCCCTTGAATTGTCTCAGCAGGAAGTGGAACGCCTGTCTCATCAATCGCAGCACCTCCCATCAACATCTCTTCATATTCTAAATTGAATCCCATGGTTGGTGAAAGTGCATCCAAAACTTTAATTGCTTCATCAATAATTTCTGGACCAATACCGTCACCTTTAATAATACCAATTTTATAATTTCTACCCATCTTTTATGCCTTATTTTTAATCTCTTGTTTAGCAAACTCAATGAGTCCACCTGCATCAACCAACTCTTGCATAAAAGCTGGAATAGGCGTAAATTTATAGGTCTTAGCTTGTGAAATATTAATCACTTCACCTTTTTCCATGTCTACTTTAACCGTATCGCCTTCATTAATCTCCGCTGATTCTTTAAGTTCAAAGATTGGTAATCCCATATTAAACGCATTTCTATAAAAGATTCTTGCGAATGTTGGGGCGATTACAGCAGAAACACCTGCTGCTTTCAGTGCAATAGGAGCGTGTTCACGACTTGAACCACAACCAAAGTTTTCACCTGCTACGATAATATCACCAACGTTCATCTTTGCAACAAACTCGGGATCCGCATCTTCCATCACATATTTAGCCAACTCTTTTGGCTCACTGGTATTGAGGTATCTTGCAGCAATAATTAAATCGGTATCGATATTATCACCAAATTTCCAAACTTTCCCTTGCAAAGTGCATCCTTTAATATAGGGTTTCCCTATGTAATATGGTCGCGATTATAGCCAAAATGGTCTAAAATATCAATTGGCTAAAATTGCTCTATTCTGGCTTCTACGTTGTAAACTTCGCCATTGTCATATATTTTTAACTTTTCTGCCATAACTCCACGTCCATCATCATCCAATTCAAAAACAATCAATTGTAACATTGTTTGACACTTTTTAGGAACATCAAAATGCCCTCCAAGTCCCGTCATAAAGCGTTGAATGGGAATTTTTATGTCCATCCCAATAATCCCATCTCGACACCCTGTAAGCCCCACATCGGTCACATAACAACATCCATCCACAATCATTAAATCATCGGTTCCCACATGGGTATGGGTTCCAAGAATAGCAGAAACCCTCTCTTTTAAAAGATGCACCATTACCAATTTCTCACTGGTTGCTTCGGCATGAATATCCACAACAATGTGTTTTATTCCCTCTTCCTTCAACCGATTCACCACTTCATCCATAATCAAAAATGGATTATTCACCATCGGCATGGTATAATGACCCATCACATTCACAATAGCAATCTGTTGACCCACAACATCAATTTTTAAAAGCCCTTTTCCAGGAGAACTGTCAGGATAATTAATTGGACGAATCAACGGATAACGCTCAAAAAGTTGAAATATCTCTTTCTTGTCCCAAGAGTGATTTCCTCCTGTCATTACATCAATGCCATATCCAAAAAGTTCATCAGCATTTTTTTTCGTCAATCCAAACCCATGAGAAGCATTTTCATAATTGGCTATTACCAAATCAAACTTATACGCTTCTTTTAATTGTGGCAAATATTTACCAATTATCTCACGCCCTGGTTTTCCTACTATGTCTCCTATGAATGCGAGTTTCACTTGTCTCCTTTGTTTAATCTTATCTCTAA
>DYMW01000014.1:11599-21565 GCA_020721385.1 Sulfurovum sp.
ATGTCTCCTATGAATGCGAGTTTCACTTGTCTCCTTTGTTTAATCTTATCTCTAATAAGAAAAGTATCCAAATAATTGATTTATGTCAATATGTATCAAAAAAATTTAAGATATTGTTTTATTAAGGTTATGATTGACATAACTTGTAATTAAACAGAACATCATGCTTTTCAAATCAAAAAAATGGTGTTCTAAAAACTCTAACAGAAGGAGAAACGAATGGCTTTGAACAGAAGAGATTTTCTTAAAAGTGCAGCAGCGGCTAGTGCTGCTGGTGCTGTAGGGATTGCTGTTCCATCAACACTTCAAGCTTCAGCAGATGAAGCTCAGAAGGATTGGCGATGGGATAAAGCAGCCTGTAGATTCTGCGGTACAGGTTGTGGAATTATGTTGGCAACCAAAGGTGGTAAAATAGTTGCTGTAAAAGGTGACCCTGAAGCACCTGTAAACAGAGGACTAAACTGTATTAAGGGGTATTTTAATGCAAAAATCATGTATGGTGCCGATAGATTAAAAACCCCTCTACTTCGTATGAATGACAAAGGTGAGTTCGACAAACATGGTGAGTTTAAACCTATCTCTTGGCAAAGAGCCTTTGATGAGATGGAGTTTCATGCCAAAAAAGCACTCAAAGCTTCTGGGCCTGAGGGTGTGGCAGTATTTGCATCTGGTCAATACACGGTTATGGAGGGATATGCAGCTCAAAAAATGATGAAAGCTGGATTTAGATCAAATGCTATTGATCCTAATGCACGACATTGTATGGCATCTGCTGTTGTTGGGTTCTATCAAACTTTTGGTATTGATGAACCAAGTGGATGTTATGATGACATTGAGTTAACCGACACGGTGGTTTCATGGGGATCAAATATGGCAGAGATGCACCCGATTTTATGGTCGCGTGTAACCGATAGAAAACTCTCTGCTCCTGATAAAGTAAAAATCATTAACCTCTCTACTTATAGACATAGAACTTCAGACTTGGCAGATGAAGAGATTATCTTCTCTCCAAACACCGACTTGGCATTATGGAACTACATCGCTCGTGAAATTGTGATGAGAGATGATGCTGAAAAAATTATTGATTGGGATTTTGTAAAAAAACATATCGTTTTTGCTTCACAGCCAGTCAATACAGGATACGGTTTGCGACGTGAAGGTGAGAAATCACTCAAAGAGGGTAAATACAGTGCCAAAGAGATGGAGATTGTCAGTAAAGAGATGAGCAAAGTTGTCTCTAGCAAAGAGGCTCCAGCATTAGCACCTTTTGGTTACAAAGAGGGTGATGTAATGAAACACGAAGTGCCAATGGTTGATGGAAAACCTAACCCATTGAAGCACTGGGAAATTTCTTTTGAAGAGTATAAAAAGTTCTTAGAACCCTATACGGCTGATTATGTGACCAAAATTTCTAAAGGTAACCCTGATGAGAGTGATGAAGAGTTTAAACGTAAAATCCAACTTATGGCTGACCTCTATATTGAAAAAGGGCGAAAAGTAGTCTCATTTTGGACAATGGGAATGAACCAACACACCAGAGGAACGTGGGTAAATACCTTGTCTTATAACGTTCACTTTATGCTTAACAAACAAGCCAAACCTGGTTCAGGTGCATTCTCGCTTACGGGTCAGCCAAGTGCCTGTGGAACAGCCAGAGAAGTTGGTACGTTCTGTCACAGATTACCATCTGATATGATGGTTGAGAATCCAGATCATAGAAAGATTTATGAAAATGCACTTAAAGTACCTGAGGGAACCATCAATCCTGTAGGCGTACAACACATTATGAAAATCCATAGAGATATCGAAGATGGGCTTGTCAAATTTGCTTGGGTTAACGTGTGTAACCCGTATCAAGATAGTGCCAGTGCAGAACATTGGATTAAAGCAGCCAGAGAGATGGATAACTTTATTGTTACTTCAGATGGATATCCAGGAATTTCAGCCAAAGTATCCGACCTTGTATTGCCATCAGCCATGCTTTATGAAAAATGGGGTGCGTATGGAAATGCAGAGCGTCGTACACAACACTGGAGACAACAAGTGCTTCCTGTTGGTGATGCGATGAGTGATACATGGCAGTGGATTGAGTTTAGTAAACGTTTTACCGTTAAAGATTTATGGGGAGAACAAGCACCAAGTGGTCCTAGAAAAGAAGCACTTCCTAGTGTAATTGAACAAGCTAAAAAAATGGGTTATAATGAAAATACAACAATGTATGAAATTCTTTATGCCAATGAAAAAGCCAAATCTTACAAACTTGATGCCAATGATATGGTTCAAAAAGGATACGATAACTCTGAATCTTTGGGTGACAGCCGAAATGTAAAAGGTTCAGATGGTGAAGTATTTAAAGGATATGGATTCTTTATTCACAAATATCTCTTTGAAGAGTATGCAGACTTTACCCGTGGTCATGGACATGACTTGGCACCATTTGATGTTTATCACAAAGTACGAGGTTTACGATGGCCAGTTGTAGATGGAAAAGAGACCCAATGGAGATTTAATGCCAAGTATGACCCTTATGCTAAAAAAGAAGCCAAAGAGGGTGAAGAGTTTGCATTCTATGGTAAATTAGCCAAAGCATTAAAACAAGGTGATTTAAAAGGCATTACGGACAAAGAGGGTCAACCAAAACCGTTACCAAACAAAGCAAAAATCTTTGCACGACCATACATGGATCCACCAGAGATGCCAGATGAAGAGTATGATACATGGTTATGTACAGGTCGTGTACTAGAACACTGGCATAGTGGTACCATGACCATGAGGGTACCAGAGTTGTATAAAGCTGTTCCTGAAGCCTTATGTTATATGCACCCTGAAGATGCAAAAACAAAAGGATTACAACAAGGTGGTCTCTGTTGGGTTGAGTCACGAAGAGGTAAAGTTAAAGCCAGAGTAGAGACACGTGGACGTAACCGACCAAGTAGAGGTTTGGTATTTGTTCCTTGGTTTGATGAGAAAGTATTTATCAATAAAGTCTGTCTTGATGCGACGTGTCCAATGTCCAAACAGACCGATTATAAAAAATGTGCCGTCAAAATTTATAAGGCATAAAGTATGGAAAACTCCAACAACAGACGAAAATTTTTCACAATGACCCTTCAAAGCGTTGGCTTAACGGCTCTTGGTGGATTGTTGTGGAGTGGTTATAGTCATGAGGTGAAAGCCTCACCCTTGGTACTTAGACCACCAGGAGCAATTAAAGAGAGTGATTTTTTAAGTGCTTGTATTAAATGTGGTCTTTGTGCAGAGGCGTGTCAAAACCGAAAGACCAATATCGATAAAGAGACAGGAAAAGCCAGAGAGGGTACACTTATCATGGCAAAAGGTGGCGACTCTAAGTTGATTGGTACACCCTATTTTATACCTACCGAAGTACCTTGTTTTATGTGTGAAGATATTCCTTGTGTACCTGTTTGTCCTTCAGGTGCATTGGATTTTGCTTCTCTTGCTAACGAGAAGCAAGAGTTGGACATCAATAAAGCCCGTATGGGTTTAGCTGTGATACATAAAGAGTCGTGTATCGCTTTTTGGGGGATACAGTGCGATGCGTGTTATCGTGCTTGTCCACTTTTAGATGAAGCGATTACCTTAGAGTACCAAAAAAATGAGCGAACGGGCAAACATGCTTACTTGTTGCCTATTGTTCATGACAACATTTGTACAGGGTGTGGACTTTGTGAACAAGCGTGTGTGACTGAAAAACCTGCTATTTTTGTGTTACCTAGAGAGGTTTCTATGGGCAAAGCTGGAGACCACTATGTTAAAGGTTGGGATAAAAAAGACCAAGAACGT
The DNA here is from genome assembly GCA_020721385.1 of Sulfurovum sp. Taxonomy (GTDB): domain Bacteria; phylum Campylobacterota; class Campylobacteria; order Campylobacterales; family Sulfurovaceae; genus UBA1140. The sequence continues at coordinate 15,404 of DYMW01000014.1, forward strand.
GTAAAAGATGCCAAATCACAAGAGACAACCACAGAAAGAAGCAAAGAGAGTGCATCTGATTATCTTAATTCAGGAGGAGAATATCGATGAAAAATATGAAATATCTGCTTCTAAGAAGGGTAACTCAAATTGGACTTTTAGTGTTGTATTTTGGGGCTAATACGTATGGTTGGAATATTTTAGCTGGAACATTTGGTTCCTCACTGCTCTTTGGTACGATACCTTTAGCAGACCCGTATACCACACTTCAGGTATTGGCAACAGGGTTTGTTTTGGGTGCTGATGTACTTTTGGGTGCGTTGATTATTACCTTCTTCTATTTTGTAGTGGGTGGTAGAGCTTTTTGTGCATGGGTTTGTCCCATTAATATGGTCACAGATTTAGCCAACTGGCTACGACGAAAACTCAATCTCGATAAAGAAGAGGTGAACTATCGGTTTTTAAAACGTAATGCACGGTATTGGATTATGGTACTTGGCTTAATTGTTTCTGCCATTGTAGGCATTGCTGCTTTTGAAGTGCTTAGTCCAATCACCATTATGCAAAGAGGCATTATCTTTGGATTTGGTATGGGTTTTGCCGTAGTGGTAGCTATTTTTCTTTTTGACCTTTTTGGAATTAAAAATGGTTGGTGTGGTCACCTCTGTCCATTGGGTGCAACCTATTCATTAATAGGTAAAGCCAGTTTGATACGGGTTAATCATAACCATGAAGCGTGTACCAACTGTATGGCGTGTAAGGTGGTTTGTCCAGAGAATCATGTTTTATACATGGTCAATAAAGAGAGTATTATGGTGACCGATGGTGAGTGTACGAACTGTGGTCGATGTATAGATGTGTGTAATGATGATGCTTTAAATTTTAGCATTAGAAATTATTTCAAAGAAAAATAATAAATAGAAGGATTTTAAAATGACAAAAATTTTAAAAGTAATCGGATTGGTTTTACTAATGGCTTCAACAGTATATGGTGCAGGAACAGCAGCATGTACAGGGTGTCATGGGGCAAACTTTGAAAAAGCAGCAATGGGTAAATCTAAAATTGTTAAAGATATGAGCAAAGAAGATATTATTGCCGCGATGAAAGGTTATAAAGATGGCTCTTACGGTGGTGCAATGAAGGGGATGATGAAAGGTCAAGTAGCCTCTTTGGATGATACAGCAATAACAGCAATGGCTGATGAGATTAAAAAGTAGTATTACAATACTTAAAATTAAAGGAGAGAACAATGATTAAAAAAAGTTTAATATTGGCTTGTTCCATAGTCGCTCTAATGTCCATTGGCTATGCTGAAAATAATGCAACCACAAGCAGTGAAAAAGAGTTGGGTCTAAGAAAAACTGACCTCTACAGTGAAGGTGCTGAAACGGTAGGTAACGAGGCAAAATATACTACTGCTCCTACAGGTACATCAACCAAGATTGAGAGAGCCTTCACCAATGCACCACCAATGATTCCTCATGATGTGGAGGGGATGTTACCGATTACCATTAAAAATAATCAGTGCATAAGTTGTCATGATAGAGAAAATGCTGAAGGCATGAAAGCAGGTATGCCAAATTTAACATCCATTCCAGCATCGCATTATAAAGATTTAAGATCTAAAGATCAAAAAGATTTACCAACATTGGCAGGGGCTAGATTTAATTGTTCACAATGTCACGCACCACAGTCAGAGACCCAACCTTTGGTAGAGAATGTATTTAAAGCTGATTTTCAAAGTGATACTGAGAAAAAAGGTTCTAATTTAGCCGATACCATTAATATTGGTAAAGATACACTAAAATAATGGCCGCTTCAAGACGAGATTTTTTTACATTTCTCTCCTCCAACCGAGGAGAGAGTGTCGAGATGAAAGTTCGATTGCCTTATTGTGATGATGTGTCACTTTTTCAGAACCATTGTACGGTGTGTGAAACAAAACCATGTGTTAATGTTTGTGAACAAGAGATTATCAAAATAGATGAGCAGGGTATCCCCTATTTGGTATTTAAAGATAAAGGATGTACGTTTTGTGATGCGTGTTTTAACACGTGTCCCGAGGAATTTTTAAATCAAGAACTGCTTCATATTCAAGGAAAAATAGAGCTAAACATATTAAAATGTTTGAGTTGGCATAAGACCATGTGTTTTTCTTGTAAAGACCCTTGTTTGGAAAATGCCATCAATTTTTTAGGTCTTTTTCGTCCCGAGATTGATGAATCAAAATGTACCAATTGTGGTTTTTGCATAGGAGTATGTCCTGTAGATGCCATCATTATTAAAGGAGTGCGTTGATGAAAAATATATTTTTAGTCTGTCTACTTTTTTTATTTTTCGGGTGTAGTGACGATACTAAAAAAGCCTCTAACCCCATTGAAGTAAAAGAAGAAGTAGCCGTGACGAAACCAACCTATACCACGCCAACGTTTACAACCAATGGTATGTTGTATACCAAAGGGAATGGCTTGGTTAAAGTACAACCGTATAAAATGCTTAGAGCGAGTGGAAATGTTAAAGATATTCTTTTAGAAAATAATATTTTGTATGCAGGAACCGATGCAGGGAGCGTTGATATTTTTGATTTGAAAACAGATACGTTGATAGATACCATAAAAATTCCTCCATTTCATGATAATATCTATAATAAAGAGGTGACAAGCACCATTTATTCTCTTGATAAGGTGGGTGATAAGATTGTGTTGCTCACCTCCTATCAAGGGGTACAGAAGCGACTCTATATTTATGAAAACAAGAAGTTAACTGAAATAAAAGAGATTAACCCCAATCTCATGATTATTAAAGTACGTTTGATTGATAAAGATAAAGTTCTATTGGGTCTACTTAGTAATGAGTTGCTACTTTATGATGTCAGTAAAAAGAGACAGCTTTATAGAGTTAAATTGAGTGAATCATCGTTTGGAGATATGTCGCTCTCTACCGATAAACAAGAAGTGGTCGTAGGTTGTGAATCGGGTATTGTCTATTTGGTTGATATTCAAAGTGGTACATTAAAAAGTATTATTCAAGGAGCAAACAAAGATAAGAGCTATAAAGTAGACATTAAACAAGGTTTGGTTCTATCAGCAGGACAAGACAGCATAGGCGGACTCTACAATTTAAAAACCAATACCTTTAAAACATTGGAAGCGAATTTTTTAATCTATGCAGGAATATTGAGTGCCGATGGAACGAAGGCTGCGTATGCGTTTAATGAAGAGAATGAAATAATAGTGGTAGATACCCAAGAGGCTAAGAAAGCCTACTTGTTAAGTGGACAAAAATCAACACTCAATGCGATACTTTTTAGAGAGAATAATTCGCTCATTAGTGCCAGTGATGATGAGTTTATTATGTTGTGGAAATTGGATTAAATTTAAAATAAAAAAGGAAAAAGTTATGAATGTTTCAAGTATTGTAGTACAGGTTAAATCAGAGTTTGTAGAAGGTGTGGTGGAAGTCTTAAAAGCTTCTGGTTTTTGTGATTATCATCTTCATGATGTCTCTAAAGGTAAAATTATTGTTACCGTTGAGGGTGAAGGTGTAGAAGAAGAGATTGCCAAACTGGTCAAAATTCAAGAGCTTCCTCATGTCATAGCTGCCGATATGATGATGACCTATCAAGAAGAATTAGACAAAGAACGCGATAAGTTAGAGTTTTCTGATGAAGTACCAGCAATGTTAAATTCTAAAAATGTCAACCCTAAAGACATTGTTTATGGTGGGGATTTGAAAAATAAACATTTTTAAATATGAAAAATCATTTTTTCTTTTCTCAACCCCATCAGCCATTTTTTGTGTTGGCATTTATGAATGCTTTTCTTTCAATGTTCCTTTTTATGTTGATGTTTAAAGGGATTATTGCTACGGAACTGTTAGGAATCAAGTATCATGCGTATTCATTTATATTTCTAATGTTTACACCTGCTTTCTTGGCTTTTTTATTTACTACATTTCCAAGATTTTCGGCTACACTTCCCATTGCTAAAGAACATTACCTTAAAGTTTTTTGGTTATTTTTAGTAGGTTCTATTTTATTTCAATTAGGAACATTGACTTCTATTTTTTTAGTGGGTATGGGGATGATGCTTGTGTTGTTGGCTTCTATGTTTTCAGGCAAACTACTCTTAAATATCTACACTACTTCAACAATAAATGATAAAAATGACCAAAAATGGATTTTAATAGCCATATTCTTTGGTCTTCTTTCGCATTTACTGTTCATCTTAAGCCTTTGGTTGCCCAATTTACATACATTTTCTGTTCAGATGGCAATATATCTGTACCTATTTTTAGTAACTTTTGTTGTAGCACAAAGAATGATTCCTTTTTTCTCAAATTCACCAATTAAAAAAGAGAAAGAGAAATTTAAAGTGATTGTAGGATTGTTGGCAGTACATATGGCTTTAGAGAGTATTCAGCCTCATTCATCATTTTTAGTTGATTTTTTCTTAGTTTATATTGTTGGTAAAGAGCTTTATCGTTGGAAACTTCCTTTTCCCAACCCCAACCCTCTCTTATGGATTTTACATCTGGCACTTTTTTGGATACCTGTCGCATTTTTATTATCAGGAATTTCAAATTTTTTGACACTCTATAATGGTACCAATTTTTTATACATGGATATTCATGGTTTATTATTGGGCTTCTTATTTACGGTACTTATTGGTTTTGGAACCCGTGTAACCATCGGTCATTCAGGAAATATAATGAAAGCTGACAAATGGGTAATTTTACTCTTTTATTGGACTCAAGTGGTGGTGATAATGCGTATTTTAACTTCATTTGCATTTGCAAATGGTTGGAATTTTTTGTTGTTTTTTGATATATCTGTGGTTGTATGGTTGGTGATGTTTGGATTATGGGCTAGTCGTTTCTTCAGTGTTTTGATTTTTGGGAAAAAGTTAAATTAGTTAACCCCCCTCCTAAAAAATATTAATATTCCGTTGTTGTCTCTGCCATATTAACCATCTTATGCATCTCATCCAATAAAATAGGATTTTTTTGAATAATAAGAGCCATCTCTTTCGTTTGAAGTTTCCCTTTTTCATAAAGAGGTTTTAACTCCTGCCAGATATTACTCACTTTGGTGAGTTGTGTTTTAATCTCTTCATTGGTTGGTTTCACAATCATCTGTTTGCTATCCCCTACAATCAGTGCTTGAAGAGAGGTATCAAAAAGTCTAATGCTCTCTTCTAATTTGGGTTGGTACTCTGTTTTCCCTTTAATAATCAACAACTTCTCTTTGGTCATTTTTTGTGTGAGCATTCTTTGTCTACCCGCAATATTGATGATAGAAAGCATTGCTTTATCCAAATAGTTTTGTGACTTGTTCTCGTTTTCAAAACGTTTGACAAGCTCATTGGAAAGACTAAGCAATTCTTCATTATTGGCTATGATATAAGCAAGAGAAGTTTGATCGTTATCTTGATTGTTTATAATTTTTTGAAGATGCTCATAAAAAGGAGTCCATGCTTTCTCAATAATGGTAATTTGTTCTTGAATAGATTTAATTTTTAGAGGAATACACCCCAACTCTTCATCTCCATTCTTAAATCCTTTGAGTGTTTTATCATACACCATTGCATACTGAGCCAACTTGTCTTGATTGGACTTTTTATTAATGTTTGATTCAATAAGCAATACAAGTTTACTCATTCTTTGGGTAAGCATACGCTGTTTTCCCGAGAGATTAATACGTTTTTTATTCTGGTTTTCTTCATTCATAAAACCATCTATTAAGGAAGAAAACTCCATACGTTGATTTTGACGGGCAAGGGATAACTCTTTATCTGGTGATGCAAAGAGTGATGAACTAAAAAGAATACTTGAGAGGATGAGTGTGGATATCGATTTCATGCTTAGAAAATCTCCTGAAATTTTGAATTGAATGTGATTTCTAAAATATTATAGTAAAATCTTTTGTCAAACAGTTGAATTCAATCAATTATTATGTAAAAATATTTATTTATGTTTTTATTTTAAGTACTTAAAATTTCAATAAAACTCTTGAGCCACATCAATATTTTTTTAGTACCAATAGCCTATAATTTTTATGAATGTTAATTTATTAAGAAAATGAGCCGTTATGATTTTACTTCAACAGCACAACATGAAAGAGGAGCAGATGCTCTATGCCATGTGTGATAGAGTGATTCCACAAGATGTCAAAGCACAGACCA
>DYMW01000015.1:0-15930 GCA_020721385.1 Sulfurovum sp.
ACAGTCTTAGAAAACGTTTTTTTACTTTGGGCATACTTTTTCATATAGGCATCAAAGGGCATGGCAATGTTTCGTATCAACAGGGTTCCTGTGGTACTTACGGTTATTTTTGTATCATCAATGTGAAGCAAATCCGCTTCTGCAAACTCTTGCAGTGCTTCAAGTGCATCGGCAAAATAGCTTTTAAACTCAATGTTATGCTCTTCTTCAACCCGTTTCATATCAATCGAAAAGTTTGCCATGAGTTCCATAATAACGGCTTTTCGTAAAAAGTCATCATTGTTTAAAACCACGCCTCGCTCAAAAGGGAGTTTTCCTGCATCTAAAGCCTCTTCATAAAACTTCATATCTTTGGTATTTTGGGCATAATAACGCTCTCCTTCACCAATGCTGGTTAGACCAATGCCTACCAAGTTTGCACTACCTTTTGTGGTATACCCTTGGAAGTTTCTATGGAGTTCACCTTTTTCAATCGCTCCAAAGAGTTCATCTTCTGGTTTGGCAAAGTGATCCATGCCGACCATTTTATAGCCATGTTTTTCAAAAAAGTCAATGGTGTATTGAAAGATTTGTAGTTTTACATGGGGTGTTGGTAAGGTTGTCTCATCAAATTTACGCATGGTACGCATAAGCCAAGGGACATGAGCATAGTTAAACACTGCCACACGGTCAGGGTTGAGTTGGGTTGAGAGTTCCAATGTTTTTTGAAATGTCTCTAATGTTTGATAAGGTAAACCATAAATAAAGTCGGTATTGATGGAGTTAATACCATATTGACGTGCCAATTCAACCGCTTTTTTGGTCAGTTCAAGGGGTTGAATACGGTGAATGGTCTCTTGTACTTTGTGGTCTAAATCTTGTACGCCAAAACTGATACGGTTAAAACCATGTTTTTTAAAGACTTTCATTTGGTCTTCATTAAAGTATCGTGGATCAATTTCACAACTGATTTCGGCATCACTACTCCAGTTTGGGAATTTTGATTTGATATATGTAACGATTTCGTCCAGTTCAAAGGCGTTATAGTAGGTGGGTGTTCCTCCACCAAAGTGAAATTGAATCACTTCACGGTTGGTATCAATATGTTTTGCCAAGATGTCAACCTCTTTTTTGAGATAGTCAACATAACGGCTGAGTTTCTCTTCCTTAGAAGTAAAGACCACATTACACCCACAAAAGTAACACGCTGAGCGACAAAATGGTAAATGAACATAGAGTGAAATTTTCTCTGTTGAATTTTCTAAAAAATCGATGTAGGTATCGTATTTAAAATCACTGTTAAACTCTAATGCTGTGGGATACGATGTGTATCTTGGACCTGGTTTAGAGTATTTGGAGAATTTTTCAAAATCAATGTTGCTCATTATAGGGTATCTCCTCGGTGTTGGTCAAGCCAGACCATAATGCCTTTTTGGGTATGTAATCGGTTTTCAGCTTCTAAGAAAATTTCATCAGCATGTTTTTCAAATATCTCTTCGCTGACTTCATAGTCACGGTAGGCAGGTAGGCAGTGTAAGAATATGGCATCTTTTTGTGCCAAAGACATTAAATCGGCATCGACCATGTAGCCGTTAAATGCTTTTATTCGAATCTCTTTTTCGCTCTCTTGTCCCATAGAGACCCAGGTATCGGTGGTGACGACATTGGCACCTTCTACTGCTGTTTTTGGGTCATCTTCAAAGGTGATTTTTGCACCACTCTCTTTGGCAATACGTAAAGCCTCTTCAACAATCAGTGTGTCACATTCGTACCCTTTTGGTGTGGCAACTCGCAGTTCAAAACCAAGTTTTGCAGCCATCATAAGCCAAGAGTGTGTCATGTTGTTGGCTCCATCACCCACATAAGCAACAATCGGATTGGTAACACCACACTCAATCATGGTAAAGTAATCGGTTAGAACTTGGACAGGATGATAAGAGTTGGTCAGTCCATTAATCACAGGTACTTTAGAATTTTCGGCAAACTCTTCTATTTTACTGTGTTCAAAGGTTCTAATCATCACCATGTCAACCATACGAGAGATAACACGGGCGGTATCTTTCATGGGTTCACCACGTCCAAGTTGAATATCATTGGAAGATAAAAACAATCCTATGCCTCCAAGCTGATAAATACCCGTTTCAAAACTAACACGTGTTCGGGTAGAACTCTTTTCAAAAATCATACCAAGTGTTTGATTTTCCATGTACGGTACAAAGTTTTTCTCTTTCGTTTGAGCTTTAATTTTTTGTGCTAAGGTAATCATCTCTAAAAGTTCATTTTTGGTGAAATCTTTTAGGCTTAAGAAGTGTTTCATTGGGAGTTCCTATTGATTTACTAATAATATAGTAAGTAATTATATTTTAAGGAAAACATTTTACCATGAAAATGTTACAAAGAAATTAATGGTGAAAGTCAAAAAGTTTGTTGTAGGTTTGTGAGGCTTTTTTTTGTTGACATTCAAAGGAAACAGAGTCGAAACTTAGGGAATCTTTGGTAATAATGGCACAGCTTAATGTTTGACCATAAATAGCCGAAGTATCGAGGCAAATTTTGTTTTTATAGTGTCTTATATTGGGTTGAGAAAGGTGTCCAAAAATATGATAATGTTGATTGTCTTGTGCTTCTTGGTGAATATAAGGAATTAAATCATCCAATTTCATCCCCTTATTTTTACTACGTGAAATACATTTAACCATTTTAGAAGAAGATTGTTTATCCGATTGGGCTAAATATTTTACAGGACAGGGTGCATGGGTTAAGGTGGCTGAGAAATCTTCATTATAAGCGTATTTAAACCAAATGGCACATTCTGTATAGAGTTCTAAAAAAAGTTGTTTTAAATGGTCATCTTTTTCCAAAAGTGCTACGGTATTGTAGTATTTCTCTTTCTCTTCTAATCGTTTTGGGGTAATTTCAAGGGTAGGGTCGTTGCTAATGTATCGGTAGACCATCTCTTCATGATTTCCTCGAATCAAATAAAAACGTTTTTTCTCTTGGTTTAAATGATGAAAGTTGCGATGGATAAATTTAATCGTTTCAGTCAGTTTCTCTTCATTGGCTTTATCAATAAAATCACCCAATAAAACAATGGATTTATGGAGAGTTTGAGGAGTAATTTCTATTAATCCCTCGTTATTGATGGTTAAACCTTGTTTCATTAAAAGGGATTTTAGCTCATCAATACAGCCATGAACATCACCTACTATGATGTAATCATGACCAAGAGGAAGTAGGTTTTGTCTGTTTAGTATTACCGTTTGCATTAACGAATACTAATGTCTTTATGGGCTGCATTTAATTCAATAATAAATCCACCAGTGGCATCAATAAGCGACATAATCCCTAAAAGTAAAAATGTTGGATTTTGAGCCCATGGAACCATGAAGAACATCACCACAAATACAATAGAAACCATAAAACTTAAGAGTGTTTCCGAAGCACCAAAGTTTTTAGAAGAGGCTGCTTTGGCAATTTCTATAAACAACGCCAATGAACCAACAATTAAAAAAACCTCTTTTATCGTTAAAATAAAATCTTTTTTGGGTGCTAGATGATGGATTAAAACTTTGGTATCCAAGTCAAATCCATGTAATGCACCAATATATTCAGGCCCTAAATGTAAGACGACATAGGCCAGTAAAATCCAAGTAAATGTTGACATTCCTGTAATAAAAAACAATTTGTACTCCTTCTTTTTTTTTAATTTCTATCAATCATGGGTTGTAGTGCTGCTGAATTCATTAATCCACCCATAGATTTTTGTATGTCTGAGGGATAGACCACAAATTTAGCATTTTCTGATGTAGAAAGATTTTTCATAGAAGAGATATAATCCGTAGAGGTTAAAAACTCTAAAATTCTTTCATTACTCACATCTTTCATAATACTTTGAATCATTTGTATTTCATGCAGTACGGTTTCTGTATGTAACGTGGCAGCCATTTTTTTAGCTTCGGCTTCAAGTAAGACCACTTTCTTTTTAGCTTCTGCTTCTAAAAGCATGGCTCGTTGTGTTTTTTCAGCAACAATCTCTTTTTCCATCGCTTCAATAATATTTTTTGGAGGGGTAATGTTTTCAATTTTAACCTGAATCATTTTAATTCCCCAACGTAGACTGTCCTCTTCAATGTGGGCAATTAATTTTTTTGATATAGAATCCGTTTCCCGTTGGATTTCTACCAAGTTCATATTCCCCATAATACTTAAAACAGAAGTCATAATTAATGCTTCAATCGCTTTTTCATAATTCTCAACTTCTTGTATCGCTTTCATGGAATCAATGATTTTAATCATCGCTATGGCATCCACTTTGATATTAATGTTGTCTTTGGTAATAATCTCTTGTGCAGGAGGGTCGATGGGCATTTCTCGTAAATTTACCTTGGCTTCAATCTTATCAATTCCTGGTAAAATGCGTCTAACACCCTCTTTTAGAACCCTGTCTTTTCCTAGGCGGTCGACTACCCACTCTTCTTGAGACGGTACAATGACAACAGGTAAGAAACTTTCAAACCCAACGGTGTAGAAGATTAATATACCTACAGCAATTATTGAAAAAATAGTCATCATCCAATAAAAAAAATCTGTTTCAAACATTTAACATACCTTTTTATTAATATTTTTTAAAGTACCATTATAGCAAGTAAAAAGAAAAGATATGTTTTAAAAGACTTAGAAAATGAATTTAAAAACATTTTAGTCAAAGTTATGTTATCATGGTCTAAAATATTTGGTAAACAATAAAAAAACAATATAAAGGAAAATTGTGTTCACTAATAAGGATGAGGCAGAGGCTGACTTTTGTGCAGCTTATAAATCTGAAATACTTAACAATAATGCAAAATCTCAAGGAAATTTGGGCAGTTCTTTTCTTAAAATATTAATAATAATTCTTCTTGTAGCAATTATTGTTGCAGGAAGTATTTATGCTTATATATATATAACAGAAAAAGATGATATGCCAGATATACCTCAAAGTATACAAATAATGGATAATGAGCAAGAGGATTTAATTATCCCTTTAGAAGATGAAAATGAATCAGAAAAAAATGATGGTATAGAACAAATAGATATTGATGAGATAGCCAAAGATGTTAAAAAAGCCATCACTACAGATGTTAACGAAAAAAATGTGACAATGCCACCAATAGTAGAGACAGAAAATGAACCAACCCAACCAACAGAGTTCGAAGAGGATGATGGTGGTTATCTTGAAGAGTTGGCAGACCTTTCAAAAGCCATTGAAAAAGAAAATAGCAATAAGAAATAGAGTCTAAAAATAGCGTGATGCTATTCTCTTATTTTTTATTTAATAAAAGGGCTACCTCTTTGGCATGATAACTAATAATAATGTCAGCACCAGCACGTTTAAACCCTATCATGGTTTCCATCATTACTCGATTATAATCGATAACACCTGCAAGTGCCGCCATTTTTAACATACTGTATTCACCACTTACATTATAAACCGCTAAAGGGAGAGAAGAGTTCTCTTTGATATCTCTTACAATATCCAAATAGGCAAGAGCAGGTTTTACCATGAGAATATCAGCTCCTTCAGCTTCATCGGCTAAACTTTCCATAATCGCTTCTTTTCTATTGGCAGGATTCATTTGATACGAGCGTCTATCTCCAAAACTTGGGCTACTCTCTGCCACATCTCTAAACGGACCATAATACGCCGAAGCAAATTTTGTAGAGTAGGACATAATTGGAATATGGCTAAATCCACCACCATCAAGACCTTTTCGAATGGCAGTAATCATTCCATCCATCATTCCTGAAGGGGCTATCATATCGGCTCCTGCTTTGGCATGAACCACTGCTTGTTTTTGTAAGTTTGATAATGTGATGTCATTGTCTACGGTTTCTAAAATGGGGTCAAGCACCCCACAATGACCATGGTCGGTATATTCACAAAAACATAAATCGGTTACCACAAACATATCAGGGTGGGCTTTTTTAATGGCACGAATACTTGATGCAATAATTCCATGGTCACACATGGCGTCACTACCTACACTGTCTTTGGTATCAGGAATGCCAAATAGAATAATCGCGTAAATGCCCAATGTTTTAAGCTCGGTACACTCTTTTATGATTTCATCAATGCTCATTTGGAACACACCTGGCATCGAGGCTACCTCTTTTTTAATACCTTCTCCACTTTTAATAAAGAGGGGATAGATAAAGTCATCAACCCGTAAATGGGTCTCTTGTAAGAGATTTCTTAAAACAGGGTTGAGTCTTTTTCTTCTAAATCTTGTAAACATAATTCACCTTTTTATAATCTAAACGATTTTATCACTATTCTAATTATAAACTGATATAATTGTGTCCATGAGACAGATTGAAATTTCACAAGTTGCAAAACTACCGACCAAGTATGGATTATTTAATATACAAGCCTTTAAAGAAGGGTGTAAAGAACATTTGGCTATTTTTACTGATGAACTCAGTGACAACCCTATTGTACGCGTACACTCTGAATGTTTAACGGGAGATGCTTTAGGCTCAAAAAAATGTGATTGTGGAGAGCAATTGGCATTTTCACAAGAGTTAATTGCCAAAGAGGGTGGCATGATTATCTACCATCGTCAAGAGGGAAGAAATATAGGGCTATTGGGTAAAGTTAATGCGTATGCACTTCAAGATAAAGGGTTTGATACCGTAGAAGCCAACCATCAATTGGGTTTTAGAGCCGATGAGCGAACCTATGAAATTATTGAAACCATTTTAAAGCATTTTAAGATAAAAAAAATTCAGCTTTTAACGAATAATCCAACCAAGATTGAGTCATTAAAAAATATTGAGATTACAAAACGAATACCAATTAAAATAGCTTCCAATCCTTATAACGAGAAGTATTTACAGGTTAAAAAAGATCAAATGGGGCATCTATTATAATGAGTATATTAAAACAAATTTTAGTATCCCAAAATATAGAAGTAAGTGAAGTGCAATTGCATCAACTTGAAACGTTTACGGTGTTATTACAAGAGTGGAATAAAATTCACAACTTAACAGGTGCAAAGCATCTTAAAGATATTTATCCCAATATTGTGGATGCTCTCTTTCCTTGTACGTTTATAAAAGAACCAACCTCTATTTTAGATGTGGGAACAGGAGCAGGTTTTCCAGGGATGATGTTGGCGATTGCGTATCCTAATATTAAAACTGTATTGTGTGAACCACGAAATAAACGGGCTTCTTTTTTAAAATATGTAGCCATGGAGTTGGGGCTTAGCAATGTGGTGGTGGTTAAAAAACGGGTTGAAGCATATGACCATGAACCTTTTGGATTAATCAGTTCAAGAGCGGTAACCGATACGAAGATGTTACTCGAACTAACCGAGCATTTACAATCCATACATACGCACTATCTTTTCTACAAAGGTGAACAGGTTTTTTCTGAATTGGAAGCGGTGAGTGAAACGTTGATGTATGATATTATTGAAAAAAATCAACGAAACTATTTGTATATCAAAGGTGTATCATGATATTAAAATTAATTGTTTTTGTCCTTATAGCAGGGTTAATTTATCGATGGTTTGGTGGAAAAATTCCTTTTATTGATACAGAAAAGAAGCCTAAAGAAGAGCATGAGTTTGGAAGCCTTGAAGCAACTTCAAAATGTGCCAATTGTGGTGTTTATATGACCGAAGAGGATGCTCTTATTTATCACAGAAAAGCCTATTGTTCTAATGAGTGTGTGGAAGCATCTAAAAAAAAGTTAAAATAAAGATTAAAGTAAAAGAATGAAAATATTTGGACATCCTTGGATAATGAGTGAAAAGTTTTATGTGGTTATGTCAAAAGAGGATATTCTTCAAACAGCACCCAATAGTATGATAACCATAGGTTCTATTCATCAAAGTAGCATGAGAGAGTTGGCTTGGTATTGTCAAGAGAATGGGCTTCGTTATTCGCTAGAAGTTAAAAGCATGTATGAGGCTATTTTTGCCAATTTAATGGGCTGTACGTTTGCCATTTGTGACAGTCGTTTGGCACAAGAGCTTATGCCAATAGCCCAAAATTATCTTTTTGATATGCAGGTGTTGGTGTATACTGAAGAGCATAACGATACTAAAATGGTCGAAAGTCTGGCAAAAATTGGTGTGGATGGTCTTATTTATCGAGAGGCTTTTGTAGTCCCCTCTAATCTATAACTTTTTCTATATGGGGATTGAGTAGGGTGACGATTTCATAAGAGATGGTTTTAACTTGTTTTCCTGCTTCTAAAGCATTGTTGACAATACAAACCTCCTCTTTTTCACTCTCCAAAACAATATAATCCATAGAGACACGTCCCAACATTGGTAATCCTTCGGCAGTCATAAAAGGATTCATACTGTTGCTTCTCATCCATCCATCACCATATCCTAAATCATATGTTGAAACGGTCATCTCATTTGGGGCAATAAATTGTCCACCATAGCCCACACGTTCACCTTTTTTAAGTTGTCGTTTGGCAACTCTTTTTGCCCATAATGATAATACAGGTTTTAATTCTATATGATTATAAATTTTAGGTAGTTCATTGTAGCCATACGCACCAATCCCCAAACGGATTAAATCTTCCTGTTCACAAGGTAAACGTAAAGCACTAGCCGAGTTAAAGGAGTGAAATCGAATATCGGTATATCCATACGCTTGAACCCTGCGTTTCACTTCTTCAAACTGTTTGTTTTGCCAAAAGAGTTCACTGCTTAATTCATCTGCTGAACGATTATGGGTTAGAACTCCTTTGAGTTTTAATCCTTTTGCTTCTATCTGTTCCAGTGCATGTTCCAATTCATTTATGGCGATACCATTACGGTGCATTCCTGTATCAACTTTGAGTTCAACGTTGGAGCCTTTTTGGGCTTTTAGAATATCGTCTAAACTGTTCAGTGCAAAAGAGCAATGCGTATCCACACACGCTCTATCACCTAAAATGAGTATCCCTTTAAAATAGGGTTTTATCTGTAAAGCTTCTTTATAATGACGCACCACGGCTTGGGTTAATCCAAATTCGGCGGAGAGTTGTGCGATAAGTTCTAAGCCATGCCCATAAGCGTTGTCTTTGAGGACAATTGCCAGTTTATCTTTAGAGCCACATTTTAGTGCAAATTGGTTAAGATTATGAAAAAAATTTTGTCTGTTTATTTTTATAAATGCCATGCAGGATTATAGCGAAAGTTATACTTAAAAAAAGCACTTAAATGGGGACACTATTAACGGATAACAAAATATTAAAGGAAAAGAATAAATGAAAATAGTACCCGCCGAATGGCAAAAACAAAGAGCTGTATTGATGGCATTCCCACACAAAAACAGTGATTGGGCAGATGATTTAAAAGGGGCATTAACTCCTTTTATACGGATAGCACAAGCGATTGCGTATGCCCAACCTGTTTATATAGTGTGTGATAATAAAGAGAGCATATTGAGTATGTTTTGTTCTACACGTAATATGAGTTTTATTGAGATACCAACCAACGATACATGGACGCGTGATTATGGATATATTTCTGTAGAAGAAGAGGGTGAATTAAAATTGCTTGATTTTATTTTTGATGGTTGGGGTGGAAAGTTTGATGCCTCATTGGATAATGAAGTCAATAAAATTTTACATCAAAAAGGGTATTTGGGAACAACAGCATTGGAGACGATTGATTTTGTACTTGAAGGTGGTTCAATTGAGTCAGATGGTGAGGGAACGATTTTGACGACAACGGAGTGTTTGTGTAATCCAAACCGTAATGGTGGGCTTACCAAAGATGAAGTGGAAGCGAAACTCAATGAGCATTTGGGAGCTAAAAGGGTTTTATGGCTTGATTATGGGTATTTGGCAGGTGATGATACGGACAGTCATATTGATACGTTGGCTCGTTTGGTTTCTGTTGATACGATTATGTATGTGCAGTGTTTGGATGAAGCAGATGAGCATTATGGGGAACTGCATAAAATGGAAGAGCAACTTAAAAACTTTAGAACCAATGAGGGAAAACCGTATACCTTGGTGGCATTACCAATGGCATCAGCAAAATTTGATAAAGAGGGCAATCGTTTACCTGCAACCTATGCGAACTTTTTAATAACCAATGGGGCATTGATTTATCCTACTTATTCTGTGCCAGAAGATAAAGTAGCCCATGAAATATTTAAAGCATTTTTTGAGAGCAGAGAGATAATTCCTGTTGAGTGTAGCAAGTTGATTGAACAGGGTGGAAGTTTGCACTGTTCAACCATGCAAATACGAGCTTAGTGTTTACTTCCAAACTCTTGTGACCAGTAGGTGCCATAAGTACTTGCCTCTTCGATGACGAGTGCAACACCTACTTCGGTAAAGGCATCATTCATAATGTTGGCACAGTGTCCAGGACTTGCCAACCATGCACTCATAACTTCTTCAATACTTCTTTGTCCACCTGCAATGTTTTCACCCAATTGATAAAAGTTGGTTCCATATTCATTGGCAAGAATACGCTCATCAAAGCTACTGGGTGTTCCATTGCCTGTTAAATCAAATTCTGTGCCTGAACCATAATGAGAAAAGGTATCACTAAGGGCTAAATCTCGACTGTGTTCGAGTGCTGCAGCGTAGAGTTGTGCATTCCATGTTAATGGTTTACTAGGTCCCATGATGCCTTTACTCTCATCATTAGGATAACAGTCACGCCGTACAGAACGTGCCTTATTAATGGCGATTAACATGGCTTCTTCATTGAGTGCATTCTCTAAATTTATATTACTAATATTGTTTCCTAAAGAATTTACTTCAGAGACAGTCGTTTCTTCATTATTTGAAGCACCACAAGCAATAAAGAACATAGATATAATAATAGCAAAGTAAGATTTTTTATTTAAAAATAAATTAATCATTTTTCGACTCCTTCTCTGTTTTAGGTAGTATAACAGTAATAAACTTAAATTAATATTTAGTTTATAATATTAATTTTAATGAATATTTGTTTCTTTTCTTATTTTTTGCTAAAAAATGTTATAAAAAAATATTTATAAGAAACATTCTGTATTTCTTTAATAGTATCAATTTTTTTGCTTTTATGCTAAAATAAATGAAAAAAGTAGAGAAATGAAAGTAGCATTGGTTCAAAAAAAGTATTATGGTAACACAGAGACAACCATTGAAAAAACGGTTGAAGATATAAAAAAAGCTTCTTTAAATGGAGCTGAATTAATTGTATTACAAGAATTACATCAGAATGAGTATTTTTGTCAAAGTGAAGATACAAAATTTTTTGATTATGCAGGTTCTTGGGAAGAAGATATAACATTTTGGTCAACGGTTGCTAAAGCAAACAGGGTTGTTTTGGTGACTTCATTGTTTGAAAAACGTACGGCAGGACTCTATCATAATACCGCTGTTGTGTTTGAAAAAGATGGAACAGTGGCAGGAAAGTATAGAAAAATGCACATTCCTGATGATCCAGGGTTTTATGAAAAATTCTATTTTACACCAGGTGATTTAGGATTTGAGCCGATTCAAACTTCTGTTGGAAAATTGGGTGTTTTGGTTTGTTGGGATCAGTGGTATCCTGAAGCCGCAAGAATCATGACACTTAGAGGAGCAGAGATGCTTATCTACCCAACTGCCATTGGTTGGTTTGATGGTGACAACGAAGCAGAAAAACAACGACAACTTGATAGCTGGATAACCATTCAACGTTCTCATGCGATTGCCAATGGTGTTCCTGTATTGTCTTGTAACCGTGTTGGATTTGAGGCAGACAGTGCAGGGGTGATGCATGGCATACGTTTTTGGGGAAACAGTTTTGTTTGTGACCCACAAGGCTCATTAATTGCCCAAGCAGGAAGTGTTGATGAGACAATACTCTATGCCGATATTGATCATAAACGTACCAAAGAGGTACGGGATATTTGGCCATTTTTACGGGACAGACGCATTGAGGCTTATGGTAACTTGCTTAAACGCTATTGTGATTAAAAAATCTTGTTAGCTGTTATGTTTATTATAATTTGATAGAATAAATAAAATAAAAAAATGGAGAGATTGCATGAGTTATGAGATTACAAAAGTAGTCAAAGGAGAAGAGGTTCATTTTAAAAAACCAACCGCAGAGTTCTATGAAGCTGTTGGAGGAGAAGAGGGAATGCGTAAGTTAATGTATGATTTTTATGACATTATCTACGAGAGTGACATTGCCAATTTTTTTCCTCAAGATGAAGAGGAGTTTGAAAAAGTTAAAGAGAAAAATACCAAGTTTTTTATACAACTTTGTGGTGGTCCTAAAGTTTATGAGGGTGAAACAGAAGGTATGGAACTCAATGAGTATATGATACGCCTTCATGATGATTTTTCGATTTATGAAAAGTCACGTTATGAATGGTTGGGGTGTATGGAAGAAGCATTACGTAAAGTAGATATGGAACAGAGAATCAAAGATGACTTTTGGGCTTATTTAGAAAGTTTTTCAAAATTGACAGTCAATACTTTTTCGGATGGTAGTATCTATTATGCTGCGTATACGCCTGATTTAGAGGAAAAATAAACTTTCTTTGTGTTACAATCTATCACTTACTGTTGAGGAGATAGAATGGAACATCATATAGAAGAAGTTAAAGTGTATAAGTCTTTTGTATTTGAAGGAAATGCACGTGAGTATTTCCGTATTTGGATGGTTAATATTGCTTTAACCATCTTAACTTTGGGTATCTATTCTGCATGGGCAAAAGTGCGAACCAACCGATATTTTTATGCCAATACCTATCTAAATGGTTCAAATTTTGAGTATAACGCTGACCCCATTCGTATTTTAATCGGTCGGTTAATTGTGGTGGGGGTTTATGCACTTTTTATCATTTTTTTTCAATATCTTTTTATGTTTGAGGTTGCAGGATTTATTGCTGTAGTTGGGGTGTTGGCAATGCCTTGGTTGATACGTCAAGCGGTCAGTTTTAAACTGCGAAATACCTCTTATCGTAATGTGCCTTTTCGCTATAGTGGCAAAATAGGTAGTTTTTATACATTTTTTATTCTTCATGCACTTCTGAATATCTTTACGTTGATGTTGGCTTTTCCCTATTCGTATGTTAAATTTAAAGAGTTAATTATCAACAATGCCCATTATGGACAAGCCGATTTTAATTTTAAAGGCAAAGCAGGGGATGTCTATGCGATTTACATACAAATTTTTATCTGGACGACACTTTTGATTTTTGCGGTCTTCATGGTATTGGGTTTATTAGGAGCAGGTGTTAATATAATTTTTAGTGAAGAGATTGGTGCATTGAATGCATCATTACAGAGTATTCCCCAAGAGGTTGATCCTGAATTGATTGGTAGTATTGTTTCGGTTTTTTTATTGTTTCTTTATATTCTTTTTATTTTTTGGCAAAAAGGGTTTGTAGATGGTTACTTTTCCAATTTTGTACGCAATAAAACGGCTTTAGAGACCGCACCGTTAAAAGGAGAACTCAAACCTTTGACCTTGGGATGGATTGGGGCAAGTAATATTTTTGCGATTGTTTTTTCGTTGGGGTTACTCTATCCTTGGACAAAAGTTCGCTACTTAAAGTATACATTGGAACATACCTCTTTTGCGTGTCAAAATTATGACCAGTTTGAGTCATACGGTTATGAAAAAGGCTCAACGGTGGGTGAAGAGATGGTGGACTTTTTTGATATGGATATAGGATTGTAAGATGTTGATAAATGCGGTATTGTATGATGGTCAGACCTCTAAAGAGCATGAAGTAACGATTGATTTCACCTTTGGACGACGGGTAAAAATTGCTTCTTGCAACATTGATGTGGCACTTGAAGATGTTGTAATTGAGTCAAGATTGGGTAATACACCACGGGTTATGGAATTTCCAAATGGGGTACGGTGTAAAAGTAGAGAAAACGATAAGATAGACCAATTGTTACATGATTTTGGGTTAAGAAAATCAAAAACACATAAAATTGAAAGCTCGTTGGTTTTAACCTTGGGTTCGGTTTTACTGACGGTTGGGTTTATTTGGTTTTTACTCACAGGAGGGGCAAACTATAGTGCCAATTTTTTAGCATCTATTTTACCACAGAGTACGCTCAATGAGGTGAGTCGCATTACCATAAGTCAGCTGGAAGAGCATTATTTGAAACCAAGTAAATTGAGTCAAGGACAAAAAGAGGTGATACAAGCCCATTTTGACAGCATTACCAAGGGAGAGAAGCAGTACTATAAACTTCACTTTAGGTCATCACCAGAGATGGGAGCCAATGCCTTTGCTTTACCTTCAGGGGATATTTTCTTAACCGACCAATTGGTTGCATTGAGTCGTGATAAAGAGTTTCGTGATATTTTAGGCGTTTTGGCACATGAAAAGGGACATGTTGTTGAAAAACACTCTTTACGTATGGCAATAAAAACAGGTGTAGCAGGGGTGGTTATTGGGTATATGACAGGAGATATTTCTGTGATAGCGACCACCATTCCGACTATTTTGGTCAACAGCAGTTACAGCAGGGCGTTTGAGCATGAAGCAGATGAACATGCGGTAAAAGAGTTGCAAAAAGTGGGTGTATCTACCAAATATGTGGCACATCTTTTTGAAGTATTGTCCAAAGCCCATGAGAAATCTGACAGCAACAGTAGCTTTATGAAAATGACCGCTTCTCACCCCTTAACTTCAGAGAGAATTGCTTACTTTTATAGTTATGCTCATTAATTAATGGATGAACTTAATAAAGCTATTAGTTTTTTTCTCCTATACTTAAATGTGTAATATTATTTAATAGGAGCAAATATGAAATCGACTCAATTACTGTTAACTGTAAGTTTAACCACCATGCTTTTTTTGGGGTGTACCCAAACTCAACCTGTTATTCCCTTCACTGAATATCCTGCAGATGTGACGACACCCAAGTTAAGTACGTATGAGCTTAATGTTATTTCTGAGAAAATTTATCAGAATGAGACATCAGGAAATCCTAAATATTTAATGTTTTGGTCAACCAATGAAAAATTTGCCTCTTTGGGTATTGGACACTTTATTTGGTATCCACAAGGAGAACCACAACGTTTTGATGAGACTTTTCCTGCGATGATAGACTATTATGTTGCCAATAAGGTTCAAGTACCACAATGGCTTATTCAGGCACGAAACACAGGTATCCCTTGGACAACCAGAGAGGCTTTTGAAAATGCACGTGGTAGCAATGAGTTTGAACAGTTAAAGTTTTTGCTGATGAATACCAAAGCGTTACAGACACAGTTTTTCTTTGATAGATTACATGCGTCTATTCCAGAGATTGTTCAATATGTTGCCCCTCAATATCGACAACATATTGTTAAGAACTACAATGCATTAGCTGCAACCAAAGGGGGTTGGTATCCATTAATTGATTATATCAACTTTAAAGGAAAAGGGATTAAAGATACAGAACGTTACAATGGTGAAGGTTGGGGATTGCTTCAAGTGCTTCAAAATATGAGTCCAGTACAAGCAGGACCTGCTGCACTTGCTGAATTTTCAAGATCGGCTCAAAGCATCTTAGAGCGTCGTATTCAAAATTCACCACCCCAAAACAATGAACGCCAATGGTTAAATGGTTGGATTAAGCGTACCAGTGGGTATGCTGTTCCTATTTTATAGTTTTATAATTGAACAACGCTACTTTTGTAAGATTGTAGCGTTTGTTGTGACATTAGTTTTTATGCTCTATTTGTTGTAAATGGTGCCCATAGTCACTGTTAGAGCCACTACTACTTCCCGAACCAAATACTTTTCCTACGATACTTTTAAGTCCTGTTTCATTCTCTTCATATTCACGTTCAGACTCTTGTAAAGCACTCTCCCATGCCGATGAAAATCCTGGTGCTTGAAGCATCATTCTTCGTAAAGCTCTATCATAAATATTTAACAATCTAAGTTCAGCACGACCTGGTTTTTGCCCCAATGTTTTAACCGAAATTCGTAAATTTTCATTGTCTTTTTTTA
>DYMW01000015.1:16030-18571 GCA_020721385.1 Sulfurovum sp.
GGTTTTTGCCCCAATGTTTTAACCGAAATTCGTAAATTTTCATTGTCTTTTTTTACTTTTTACCTTTGCTTTAAGTTATTCTTTATAGGATTGCTTACGTTTTAATATGCAACGATTATAGCATAAGAACATCCTGAGCCATAAATAAAAGAGGGGTTTTGTGTTAAAATACTGACCATGAGAATAGATTTACACAACCACACCACACGATGTAACCATGCTGTTGGCACAATGGATGAATATATCCAAAGAGCTATAGAATTAGGGATAGATGTTTATGGATTTTCCGAACATGCCCCAATGAATTTCGATGCCAAATACCGTCTTGATTTTGAGGAGATGAATGCATATACGAATGATGTTATGAGGCTCAAAGAAGCATATAGTGATAAGATACAGATACTTTTAGGCTATGAAGTAGACTATTTAAAAGGACACATGGATAAGCGTGTTCTAAAGGCTGATGTTGATTATCTAATTGGTTCGGTACATTTTCTTGATAAATGGGGATTTGATAACCCTGAGTTTATAGGTGGTTATGAAGAGAGAGACATTGATGAGATTTGGCAAACTTATTTTGATGCCATAGAGGCAATGGCACAAACGGGATATTTTGACATAGTAGGTCATTTGGATTTAATAAAAGTTTTTAAATTTATGCCTAAAAAAGATATACGCCTTATGGCTAAAAATGCTCTAAAAGCCATTAAAAAATCAGGAATGGTGATGGAGTTAAACAGTGCAGGTTTGCGTAAGCCCATTAAAGAAATTTATCCTTCACCTTTACTTTTAGAGATGGCTTATGAATTGGATATTCCCATTACTTTTGCTTCGGATGCTCACGCTGTGGAGCAAATAGGTTTTGGATATGATGAAGTTATTCAATTGGCGACAAGAATAGGTTACAGTAAAGCTGTTACCTTTGAACAACGTCAACAAAAAATGATTAAATTTTAATTAAAAATGGCTATGTTTTTTACAAAAATTGCGATAGAATAATTGCAATTTAAAATTTTAGGAGACAACAAATGGGTAAATTTGTAAACAATGTAGAAGAGTTTTATAAATTCTGTGAAGAAAATGAAGTAGAGTATATAGATTTTAGATTTACAGACATTAAAGGGACATGGCATCATATTTCTTATAGAATGAGTGCCGTTGAAGCAAAAATGTTAGAAGCGGGTCTTCCATTTGATGGTTCTTCTATCGAAAATTGGCAACCAATTGAGAAATCAGACATGCTATTAAAACCAGATGTTCCAACAGCATTTCTTGACCCATTTACAGCTGATTCAACTATTATTGTTATTTGTGATGTTTATGATATTTATAAAAATGAACTTTATGAGAGATGTCCACGTTCAATCGCTAAAAAAACATTGAAATATATGGAAGAGTCTGGTGTGGGCGATACGGCTTTCTTTGGTCCAGAAAATGAATTCTTTGTTTTTGATGATGTTAGAATTTGGGATGGTGTTAATGAATCAGGATACAGAGTTGACTCTGAAGAGGGAGATTGGAATCGTTCAAGATCATATAGTGACAGAGGAAATATGGGTCACAGAGGTGGACTTAAAGGTGGATATTTCCCTGTAATGCCTATTGATACCATGGTTGATTTACGTGCAGAGATGATGCAAGTTATGGACGATGTAGGTCTTACTGTAATGTTGGGTCACCATGAAGTTGCACAAGGACAAGGTGAAATCAGTGTTAAATTTGGAACAATGATTGAAGCTGCAGATAACGTTCAAAAGTATAAATATGTTGTTAAAATGGTGGCTCACCTTAATGGTAAAACAGCTACGTTTATGCCAAAACCTCTTTATGGAGACAATGGAAATGGTATGCACGTACACCAATCAATTTGGAAAGATGGTAGCAACCTTTTCTATAAACAAGGTGAATACGCAAACTTAAGTGAGATGGCATTACAGTACTTGGGTGGTATCTTTAGACACTCAGCAGCTGTTTCAGCATTTACAAATCCAAGTACCAACTCATACAAAAGATTGGTTCCAGGATTTGAGGCACCAAGTATCTTAACATATTCTAGTCAAAACCGTTCAGCTGCATGTCGTATTCCTTATGGTGCAGGTGAGATGGCAACTAGAATTGAGACAAGATTCCCAGACTCTACTTCATGTCCTTATCTTTGTTTCTCTGTACTTATGTTGGCAGGTCTTGATGGTATTAAAAATAAAGATGTACCTATTGGACCAATGGACATTGACCTTTTTGAACTTACACTTGATGAAATTAAAGAGAAAAATATTCCTCAAATGCCTAGAACACTAAGAGAAGCATTAGAAGGTCTTCGTTCAGACTTTGATTTCCTTAGACCAGTTATGTCAGATGAGTTTATTACAACATATAGACAATACAT
Source organism: Sulfurovum sp. (assembly GCA_020721385.1). Classification (GTDB taxonomy): domain Bacteria; phylum Campylobacterota; class Campylobacteria; order Campylobacterales; family Sulfurovaceae; genus UBA1140. The sequence continues at coordinate 18,417 of DYMW01000015.1, forward strand.
GTTTAGAAGTCAAGTTCACCCTGACGAAGCTAGACCAACAGGATTTGAGTTTAGAACCACTTATTCTTGTTAATTTCGTGGACAAGGCTTTGCCTTGTCCTTGGAAAGCGAGAAAATCATGAGTAGATTTTTTATTACCCATTCATTCTTAAATA
>DYMW01000015.1:18671-21492 GCA_020721385.1 Sulfurovum sp.
TTGGAAAGCGAGAAAATCATGAGTAGATTTTTTATTACCCATTCATTCTTAAATATTTTTCAGATATAATTCCGCGTTTATAATTTTTGTAAACAAATTCTCATGTAGTTATTCCTTGACAGGTTGCACCGTAATGTGTTGATGGCTACAGAGGCAAAAACCTAAAGACGAATGGTCTATAAACATATGTTAATTATTTGCAAGGAGCAAAATATGGTAACAATGAAAGACTTACTAGAGTGTGGAGTACACTTTGGTCACCAAACAAGAAGATGGAATCCAAAAATGAAAAAATTTATTTTTGGGGAGAGAAAAAATATCTATATTATTGATTTACAAAAAACACTTAGATACTTTAAATATACATACAATATTGTTAAAGAGGCTGCATCTGAAGGTCAAACAATGATTTTCGTAGGTACTAAAAAACAAGCCAGAGGTGCGATTCAAGAGCATGCTGAGAGATGTGGAATGCCATATGTTTCTACAAGATGGTTAGGTGGTATGTTAACCAACTATCCAACCATGAAAAAATCTATCAGAAAACTTGAGATTATTGAACAAATGGAAGAGAATGGTCAACTTGAGCTTTTAACTAAAAAAGAAGCATTAATGCTTTTAAGAAAAAAAGAAAAATTAAATTCATATTTAGAAGGTTTCAGACACATGAAACAACTTCCAGATATGATGTTTATTATTGATGTTGTTAAAGAGCATATTGCGGTTAAAGAGGCAAGAAGACTTGGTATGAAAGTTGTTGCACCACTAGATACAAACTGTGATCCAGATGTTGTTGATTACCCAATTCCAGGAAATGATGATGCAATTCGTTCAATTAATCTTTTTTGTCAAGAGATGGCTGAAGCGATGATTGAAGGACAAGCAATATTTGCTGAAAAAAGTGGTGAAGTTGCAACCAATGCTCCTGCTGTAGATGCAGAACTTGCTGAAGCAATGATGGCTCCTCGTGATGAAGAAGTAGAAGAGCTTCTTGCTGAAGCTGTTGCAGAAGGTGAAGCTGAAACTACAGAAGAAGTAAAGGCATAAATCATGGCAAACTTTGGACCAAAAGATATTAAAAAATTAAGAGAAGCTACCAATGCAGGTATGATGGATTGTAAAACAGCATTGGTTGAAGCCGATGGTGATTTTGATGGTGCTGTTGCATGGTTAAGAGAAAAAGGTCTTGGAGCTGCAGCTAAAAAAGCAGGAAAAGTTGCTGCTGAAGGTGTTGTATCTGTTGAAGTTTCTGACCATAAAGCGGTCATTGTTGAGGTAAACTCTCAAACAGACTTTGTGGCACAAAACAATACCTTTAAAACAGTTGTTGCTAATGTTACTAAACATGCGTTTGATAACAATCTTGCTGATGCAGAAGCGATTAATGCTTCTACGCTTAATGGACAAGCTTTTTCGGATTATTTATCACTTCAAATTGCTACTATTGGTGAAAATCTTGTAGTAAGAAGAGCTGGATTGATTGCTTCAGATGATGAAACTGTAGCCATTAATGGTTATGTTCATGCCAATAATCGTGTTGCTGTACTTCTTGGTGCAAAATGTGAAGATAAAGCAACTGCTGATAAAGTAAGAGCTGAACTTAAAAATATTGCAATGCACGCAGCGGCGATGAGTCCAAGCACATTGTCATATAAAGATTTTGATCCACAATTTGTAGCTGATGAAACCAATGGTAGAATTGAAAAAGTTAAAAAAGAGAATGAAGAGTTGGTAAGACTTAAAAAACCTCTTAAAAATGTTCCTGCTTATGTAAGTAGATTACAGTTAACCGATGAAGTTCTTGCAACAGCCAAAGCAGAGATTGAAGCAGAGCTTAAAGCTGAAGGTAAACCAGAAAAAATTTGGGATAGAATTGTTCCTGGTAAACTTGAAAGATTCATCTCTGACAATACATTGTTAGACCAAGAACTTGCACTACTAGACCAAAAATATGTTATGGACGACAGTTTAACTGTTGCACAATACATTGAAAAAGTTTCTGGTGGAAAAGCGATTATTACGGATTTCATTAGACTTGAAGTTGGTGAAGGAATCGAAGTAGAAGAGGAAGATTTTGCAGCAGAAGTTGCAAAACAAATGGCATAACAACCAATTTATGTTGGGGTGACTTCAACCCCAACAACCTATATAAAGGGATTTTAAATGTCCAAAACTCTACTTAAAGCTACCAATATTGCACACGCATTTGATTATCAACTTTTTACCGATATTAATTTTGAACTTTCTACACAAGAGAGCATTGCCATTGTTGGACGAAGTGGTTCAGGAAAATCAACTTTATTACATATCTTTTCAAGTTTTACCAAACCCAATAAAGGAAATGTTAACCTTTTAAATCAAGAGATTTACCACTTAAAAGAAGATAATATCGAAGCCATTCGTCGCTATGAGTTGGGTATTATTTTTCAAGCACATTATCTTTTTAAAGGGATGACAGCGTTAGAAAATATTGAGATAGCAACGATACTTTCTAATGAAAAAATTGATAATAGATTACTTGAACAGTTAGAAATAAAAGAGTTGATGCATCAAAAAATTGGAGAGCTTTCAGGGGGACAACAACAGCGTGTCTCAATTGCTAGAGTTTTAAACAAAAAACCAAAAATAATTTTTGCAGATGAGCCTACGGGAAACTTAGACAAAGAGACCGCACAGTTGGTAATGAATGTTCTTTTGACATATGTCAAAGAGCATAATGCAGGACTTGTTTTGGTGACACACGATGAGAGCATGGCAAAACTTTGTAATAAACGTTACCGACTTGAAAATCAAATATTAGAAGCATTTTGATGACCATTAT
>DYMW01000016.1 GCA_020721385.1 Sulfurovum sp.
CAACAATCATAACACGCTTTATTTTTTTAATTCTTGATGTAAAACAAGTGTTAAACGGGATAAATTGGTTTTCTCTTAATCCATATCAAAACCTATCATATTGTAATTGGTTACAATACATCAAAAAAAGAGAAATTTTAATGAAAACACTACTCTTAACATTTATTCTCATCATACTGTTTCAAACAGGTTGCCAAGAACGTTCTACAACCGAAGTTGTCAAAGTTCACTGGGATAGAGACATGTGTGCTAGATGTGTCATGGTGGTCAGCGATCGAAAAAACACCGTACAGGTCAGACAACCCAAAAGTGGCAAAAAATATATGTTTGATGATATAGGCTGTATGGTTTTATGGTTTCAAAAGAACAATATCATATGGGAAAACCAAGCCACTATCTGGATAACCGATGTCACTACAGGAGAGTGGATAGATGCACGAACAGCCTTTTATGATACCGAAAACATCACTCCTATGGCGTATGGTTTCTCAGCTCACAAAACCAAAGACACCATCAAAGAGGGTCAGGAGATTATCGACTTTATAGAAGTAACGCGTAGAGTTTTAAAGATAGGAAAATAGATTTTCAGCAATTAGGAGTAAATTACTCTTATTTATAAGCTAATTAAGAGTAATTTTATCTTATTTAAAATATTATACTTAAAATTATTATAGTTATAATGGAGAATAATATGAAAAAGATAGTCCTTTCACTCATACTTTTAACAGGAACTAAACTAATCGCTGATATAAAAGCTGGAGAGCAAGTATATAAAGCAAACTGTGCCATGTACCATACTATTAATGGTGGGTCAGCTTTAGGACCTGACTTTAATATGGTCTCTTATAAAAGACATAAAGAGGAGATAGAGTATTATGCCAAAGACCCTTATGCTCTTGCAGAAGCATTTGGGTACAGTGCCAATGCCATGCCTACCTTACCATTAAAAGATCAAGAATTTAAAGATGTTGCTGCATACATCTCTTCTTTGCAACCTTTTAAAGAATGGATGAAAAAAGAGACCGTAGTGGTTAAAAGTAAAGAGAACAATCAGACAAAAAAAGAGGAGTAAGCTCTACTCCTAATCCTATATTCTTCCATTCAAAAGTCGAATAAGTGCATCAGATACCTCATCAAATTTAAATATACGTTTACCACCATATTTTTTTGCAAATGCTTCTGCTCTTTCTTTGCTTTCTAATGCTACCAAATCATCACCAGCAGGAGAGATAGCTCGGCTACCATAAATATAAAAAGCACGCTCTGCATTTATGGGTTCAAATGTCTCATAGTCTGTTACCACTATTTTAGAAAAGTCTCGTTCACTTTTCACTCCTACATCAAACCATTTCCCTGGCTGATGGTAGAACTCAAAAAGTGATTTTGGACTAGAAAAATAAACCGTTTTTCCATTTTGTATTTCTATTTTTGCCACCCATTTTGGCTCTTTATAGAGTGCTATCTTTCGTACCAGACAGGTGGTGTTTTTGTCGTAGTTTATGGTGTAACTCTTTTCTATCGGCTTAGTATTCCATGTTTGGTTATCATCAGAAATAATCAGTGATGAGAGTAACAGTAATAATATCAAAAGTTTTTTCATAATCATCCTATACCAAATCTTTTTTAGTAAATATCCGAAACCCCAAAAAAGCAAACAGTAAGCCCACCAAAACAGGATAAACTATAGACAAAAGCACAAAAAACATCTGTGAAATTGTGTCTAAAATATAAAATGCCACAGGTCCCATCACCGTTAACTCTGGGTCAAAGAGCGAAATGGCAGCCACTCGAAATATCTCCATAGGATTCATCAGTGCAATCCCAATTATCAGCTCTTCATTAAATCGTTGTTGCATCATTAAGGCAATCAGAGCGATGTCTATAAATGCCAATAGAAATATCCAGATAAAAAAGGCTATCCCCAACGCCACCTCGGATGACTTTACAAATGAGGAGATAAAAAAAGCAATCCCCAAAAAGGCAGAACTCAATGCAAAGAGTAGCCCTGTATAAAGAAAAAAGATAGCCCAAGGTATCTCAGCCCCCTTAATCGCCCCATAAATTATTGCTATCAGCATCGCAAAAACTACAGGTAGATAAACTGTAATAAAACGTCCTATCACCTTACCCCAATAGTACTGTTTTAATGAAATAGGAAACGAAAGCATATACTCTAAAATATGATTATCTCTATCCCCTGAAATCGACCGTACCGTGGTAATCAAAATAAAAATCGGCAAAATAATAATGGTAATTTGAATATACATCAACAGCAACCTACTAAGTCCTGAAAACCCCATCACCTGTGACTCTGTCACCCCTACAATAAAAAAAAGAGCAATTAATCCACCAAAAACTAAGGAATAAACTAAGAACCACTTTGCCCGAATGGATTCTTTTAAATCCAAATAGGCAATCAACCATAAATTTTTCATCTACCCTCCTAATACAAGATAAAAGTACATCGTAAGATTAATTTCATCGACCACTTTCTAAATTTTTTCATCTGAAACAACTTTTCCAAAATCCATATAGATCTCACGATTGACCAATGCTTCTACCTCTTCGAGCCTATGGGTTACAAAAAGTAAAATCTTATTGTTTTGTTTTCTATCTAAAAGCCGATAAAAATCATCTCTCGCCTTGGGGTCAAGGTTGGCTGTTGGTTCATCAAAGATAATAATATTACTCTCCCCAGCCAAAGCAATAGCAATCAAAAGTTTTTGTTTCATTCCACCAGAGAGTTTAAAAAATGACTTATGCATATTGAATTGGATATCCAGTTTCATCTCATTAGCATAGTGTAAAATCTGTTCTCGTTTGACATTGGCACTCCCCTCAATATAATCAATCAGTTCATCAATACTAAGTTTAATAGGTGGAGGAAGTTGAGGAACAAAACTGATGTTTTTTAAAACCTCTTGACGCTCTTTAATGGGGTCAAGACCATTGACCAAAACTGAACCAGTATTAGGATGATAATAGCCCAAAATAGAGCGAATAAGTGTCGTTTTCCCAGCTCCATTGGCTCCCATAAGGGCAATAGAATCATTTTGATGAAATTCGATAGAGACATCATCCAGTGAAAGGGTTGAGCCAAATTTTTTACTAAGATTTTTTATCTTTATCATACTAAATCCTTCAACCGAAAATCAAACTTCAATGCATCGGCATGACAGACATCTACACAACGCCCACAAAGTGTACAGTCAGCCCCTGTGATGTACTCTTTGGTTATTCCCTTCTCTTCTCGCTGTTTGTCATATTTGGTTTTGGTAATCTCTAATACTTGGTTTTCAAAGCAGACATCGTGGCAGACCATGCAGTGGTCACAGTTATCGTTCCATTCAATACGCAAGGTAGAGACTTTTCCTATCATACCGTAGGTGGTACCAATAGGGCAGATGTAGCTACACCATGCTCTTCTTGAAAAAAAGACCTCTATTGCAAAGACCACAGCCACCCAGACAAGAGCCATCGACCAACCATATGCAATGGCACGGCTAAGTATCCCTACTACGGAGAAGGTTTCAAAGACAATATAGCCACTCACAAACGCCATGGTTAAAAATCCTACCCAAAAGATGTATTTTACTCGGTGGTCAAACTTTCGCTCTTTGATAATCTTTTTACTCACCAGTGTGTTGTGTAGCTTCTCGCCGTATTCGCTCAAAATTCCATAGGGGCAGACCCACGCACAGTAAGTTCTACCCCCCACCAACAGATAGACAATCACAATCGTTGTTGTCCCAATAACAATATTAATAGGGATATGATAGGTTGCCACCCACACCTCTAGTGTGGCAAAAGGGTCAATCAGATGAAAACCTAAAAATCGTGAACCATTCAGTGTTCCTTCTAACACTTGCAAGTCGATAAAAAACGACAAGAAAAAGAGAAGATGAATCGCTATAACCAAAATCCATCGTTTCATTCGGTAGCTAAACTTTTTTTTACCCTCTTTAGTGGTGTTCCAAAATGTTGACCAAAAAGTACTGTTTTTGATGGTCTCTCTCTTATTAAACTTATCCATTATTTAGCCCTTTATTGGTTTGCCTCTTTGGCACGAGCTGGGAACTCACCAATCTCATCAGCAAAGACGCGTAACTCCTCTTCACTTAGTTTAATGAGAAGCCCTTTCATAATCATGTTCTCTTTGCGTCCAGCTTTGAAGTCGACTAGGTCTTGATAAATCTTTTCACTACTCTGACCAAAGAGTTTTGGACCCATAAGCTTTTTACCATTCTGTTCTCCTGAACCGTTGACCCCATGACAAGAAGCACACTTACTTTTGTAGGCTTGACTCACCTCAAATGCTCCTGCATTTCCTGCTTTGTCTCGCAGGGCATTGAGTTTATCCATCTCTTTGGCTCGATCATCTTTCTCTTCTATTTTGGTAGCCTTTGCATTGTTCATCTTGTCACCAAAATTTTCAATCACTTTGGCATGTTCACCACCATGATATGCCCCACCAGCCATAAAGGTCATCACCATCAGAGCAATAATTCCAAACGTTAAAATCCCTACAATTATATTTTTCATCTGCTACTTCCTCATTTCATTAATCTTCTTGTTAAACGAATAAATCTCATCAGCCAGTTCACGAATCTGGGCATCTTCCATCTGATTAATCAGTCCATCCATTAGTACATTACTCTTTTTGCCACTCTTAAACGCCTGAATGTTGTTAAAAATCTCATCCGAACTCTTATCCAACAGCGAAGGACCAATAACTCCATTGGCATAGTCGCTATGACAGGCTGAACACTTGACGATAAAGGTTTTACTTAATTTACCCACCAAAAGTGAAAGCTCAACATTCTCATAAGGGCTTCGCACATTCATATTGGCTTCAATTTGGGTTCGTGGCTTGACCCGTACCGAGGCATCAGCATTGGCCGGTCGGCTATTTTGGTCATATTCGCTCTTGACATTGTAGTCATAGTAATAGGTATCTTCACTACTTGAACTGTTTCGGTCTCGTTGCTCTTTTTGGGCAACCTTTATGGCTTTGGCGTTTTCATTGGCTACTATTTCAATCTGTGGTGCTTCTGCTATTTTGGGTACTATTTGACTCTGCTTTTGAGATTCTTCTCCACATCCTGCAAAGGCAACTATAACGGCACTCAATACTATTTTTTTAATCATTAATTCTTTCCTCCATACATTTTTGCATAAGTCATTCTTGGTTTAATAACTATAGATGGAATATTGGTCGGACAAACCTCTTCACACGCACCACATCCGATACACCCCTCATAAATCTTTGGTCGTTTTCCACCATTTTTATCAGGTATCATTGCAATGGCACTTATGGGATTGGGTATAGGACACATATCCGCACAAAGCGTACAGGGTTTACCCTCAAAACTGTCGAGTTTTTCGAGCATATCCAACTCATATTGGGTGACGTTGTTAACACGGTTGGTAAATTTATGGATACGTGAACTGAACCCTTTAGGTATAAGTGTATTGGTCATGGCAATACAGGTATCAGGAAACTCCAAAACAGCAATCCCCATCTGAATATCTTCCGCTTTCTCACAACTGTGGTCTAACGCCCCTGTAGGACAAGCCAAGACACAAGGAACAGCCTCACACGCCCAACAACCACGAATCGAGGCATCGATATAAGGCGTTCCTACCCCGTGACCTTTACCCCAATTAGCCAACTCTATCGCATGATAAGGACAGACCTGCAAACACTGCCCACACTTGATGCAAAGCCCCAAAAACTCATGCTCGTCCACCGCTCCAGGTGGTCGAAGTCGCCTCTCATCAGCTAACAGATAAGGGCTTAAGCCAACACCACCAGCCAATACCATTCCTAAAATACCAAGTGTTGAGTACGTGATAAACTCTCTTCTTTCTATTTGTACTTTTGCCATAATTATCCTTCCAATCTTACTTTTGGTTGTTCATCTTCCAACAAAAAGATAGGCTCTGAAAATGGAGCCAACTTGGCTAAGAAATTTAACAAAGAAATCACAGGTGAGCCATAAAAGAACTTTACATCAGGATTATAGACCCAAAGTTGGTCGGCGTATTGATAAACTTTATGCGAAGTATCACCTATATTGTTATCATCTCTATCAAATCCTGTGTAGTTGTCCCAGTAGTTTCTTACTATCTCGTTTTCGTTGGTTTTACTGCCTCGACTATCGTTGACGATATCTTCAATATTGCCCATAATCGTATTGTTTTTGATGATGTTGTTCTCACTCAATGAGTGAAAATGCAAGGCTTCGGCGTTATACAACACACGGTTTCCCTCTATCCAATTGTTGGTATCGGGTTCAAAAGGTGACCTATCGATGTAGACTCCTTGAGCACAGTAGATAACGGTGTTGTCCTTAATCGTAAAATTAGAGACATCCTTTAATCCTATCCCCATACCTGTAGCTCCTAGTGAACTCTGCACCACATTCCCCGTTGCGATGGTATCTTTGGAGTACATAAAAAATATCCCTACCGAGTTGTATCTGTAGGTGTTGTTGCGTACCAAGTTTTTACCTGCATACATGAAGTGCAACGAGTAGCGACAATGTTCTCCATAGTTTTCAACAATGTCGTTTCCATGTGAGTACCACACCACCATATCGCGTGATTTGATGAACCTATTTTTTTTAATAATGTTATCGTTGCTGTACCAAAGACGTAACCCATCACCACGAAGTCCCAAATCGAAATCTTTGGAGGTGATGCTGTTGTTCTGCACCAATGAATTGGAAACCATCTGCATATCAATCCCAAAAAGACAATCATCTATCACACAATCACTAATCTCACACTGCTTGGCATCTTTGACCAATATACCTGCATCAAGCGTATGGGTCATCGCTCCACTGTTTACAATTTTTAGATTTTTGAGTGTAACAAAGGAACTCTCTACGGTAATGACGGTTCCTTTTCCCTCTCCATCGATAATCACCCCATCCTCTTTGCCTATAATGGTAAGGGGCTTTTTAATGACCACCGAACCGTGGTAAACACCTGACGGAAGTTTCAAAATAGAACCCTCGGGGGCTTTGTCTATTGCGTCTTGCAACGCACTTGCGTTTGCAAGAGTGAATAGTGAATAGTGAATAGTGAATAGTATAGCTATAAATCTAAATATATTAAATACCACTCTTTTTTCATTATTCATTATTCATTATTCATTATTAATTGTTCGTTTCTCGGATGGCTTTCTGCTTAGCAAAAAATGCTAACAAACTAAGCAACGAAATAGCCATCAACAGATAAAACCCAATCGTCGGATAAGAGTGCGTCACAAACTGTGCAATCTTTCCATCTCCAAATACCGTTGGCATAAAGGGTTTGATTTTAAACGCTCCCCAATCATGTAAATTATGCCCAAACCAGTACAACCAGTAGGAGTAATCAGCAATAAAGAGTATCGGTAACGAGACAGGAATCAGCATTATATAGGTGAATATTTTTTTATTATAAGCAATAAAATAAATCATAAAAAGCGTTAACAGCAACAGAGCATAAATTCCAATCTCTCGCTCTATCGTACCCCCAACCCACATCGGGTCCATTCCTACATAGTGGTTAATGGTGTTCATCTCATGTACCTCTCCACTAAATCCATCAAAATGAAAAAAGACAGGAATTCCTTCGGGAAATGCCTCTTTTGGGTAGTTGGGTGCTTCAAGTGAAACAGCCCAAATAGGTAAGGAAGCCACCCCTATCTCGGAAGCACTTTTTACCATCTCCTCCAGATTATTATGAGCTTCTTTAGGGGTTGCAATACTCTTATATCTTCCCTGATTGTAGAAGTTCCAAACCGACTGACTAAACGCTGAAATCTCTTCCCCTTTACCCTCATCTACTTTGTTTAGCGTACCATGAAAAGCTATCATAGGAAAAGTAAAAGAGAGTGTCAAAACAATCAATGCCAAAGAGGCAAAAATCTTTGCCTTTATAAAACTTGGATGCATATTTTCTCCTCAAAGTTTATGATTTATTATCATAGTTATAACTTTGGATTTACTATAGGGTAAAAGGGGAAGAAGAAGTATGATTTATATCAAGAATTGGAAGGTTGTCATGCAAGATAGGCAAAAGCCCATCTTGCAAAGTAAAAAGTTAACGACTAGAACAGATTAGCATTTTCATCAATCCATTTGAAGTATTCGATAATATTTCTAACTTCTTCATCACTCATATGCTGATTAGGCATTTTAAGGTTGAAGTAATCAATCATACCTTTAACATAAGGGTCTGTATACATTTTTTCTGGCTCTTTGATAAAGTCAGCAACCCATTTTTGACCATCGGCACCGTGTCGTTCAAGTACACCTGTTAGGTCTGGACCAGAGCTTACTTTACCAACCACGTGACAACCTGAACATCCACCCTCATCGAAAATTCTAGCTCCTCTTTCTGCTGCAGGGGATTGCTTGGTTGCGATAAGTCTTACCAATGCATCTTTAGCTCTGATTCCAACATCGGCTGTTTTTACCATGAGTTGCCAAATCATGTTCTCGAAAAGAATGGCTTTCTCCATGTCACCAGCTTTAACAGCCTCGTCAGAGAGTTTTTTCTGAGCCTCAATCTGTCCATATTGAGCAAAGGCATCATCCACAAGGTCAGCGACTACTTTGTGGTCTTGGAACTTGTTCTCTTTTAGGAACTTCACCACAGACTGGATAACAGCATCCGTTGCAGCGTTGACGGCAACCGTTTTGTCATACTCAGCTTTAAGTTCTTCTGCTGTCATTGTTTGCATTTTGAGTTTTTGTGCCGACTCATACTTTTTATCTGGGTCTTTAACCATAAGGTAACCCATCATCTCTAAGTGCAGTGCTGAACAGAACTCGGTACAGTAGTACGGGAAAACTCCTTCAATATCTGCTGTGAATTTAATGGTCGAAGTCTCACCTGGCTCCAATGACGCATGAACATCATAGTGGTCAACGGTAAATCCATGAGTCTCATCTTGAGCTCTCTCTAGGTTTGTGAGGTGCATGGTAACCACATCACCTTTGTTCACCGTAATTCGCTCTGGGTTAATGTGTGAACGAACCATGGTTGCATAGACCGTTACATTTTTACCATCTCTTACGATTTTTTCTTGACCTGCTAGTGTTTTACCTTTGTGGATTTTACCTGTTTTGGTATTGGTTCCCATTGGGTAGCGTACATGTGGGTGCAGTTTCTCTGCTCTGATCGCTACAGCTTGGTGAGGTTCACCTAAAGGTAGAGGCATATCTACCAACAAATCCATCGTTTTACCACTCACATCAATCAACTGGTGATTTTGTGGATGGAGTGGTCCAACATTTTGGAATCTATCAATTGCCAATTTATTCAAAGAGATAATATACTTCCCTTGTGGGTCAGTCGATTTACCTTCCATTCCACAAAGATGTCCTACATTGTAGTGTACATTCTCTTTATCAAGCACTTTTAGGTCTTTGTAGTTCCATTTTACAATCTGACTGTCCACATAGAGTGAAGTATAAATTTCACCATCTACATTGGAGTACTGATTGTGCAATGGTCCAAGACCCAACTCAACTTGACCGTGTAGAGACTCTTTCATGTCTAAAATAGGAATACCATAAGGGTCTTTTCCTACATACTTTTTGTCTGCAATCAGTTTTTTGATTTTACTCCATTTATAGACGGAAGCATGTGTATCTAGCTTACCACAAACCGTAATATATTCACCATCAGGAGAAACATCAACACCGTGAGGTGATTTAGGCTCAGGAATTAAGAAAAGTGCTTCATGTTTAACAGCAACTTCCATAGGAACAATTCTATGACCGTTAACAACTGTTACATTTTTTTTGTCTTTTGCTAGTTCTGCTAACTTTTTCCAATTATAAACATGTAAAAAGTCCGTATCATTTCTACTCATACCAGCCTCATTTGGTGGCATACCAACTTCGATACCACCTGTGTACATTTCAGAGTTGAAAGAGTTGGTAAATCCCCAACCATCAGATACACCTTTACCAGCATCACTTAAATCTTGCATATATGGAGGCATTTCTATAGTGAAAGAAGCTTCTGCATCAATTCTACCTATTTTAGAATCAAATTTCCACATAGTAGCACCACCACGGTAAGTCTCTTTGTACTCTTCTATAGGATGATAATTATTATCGTATGGAGCTGCATATTGACATGCTTCAATGATATAATCAGAATCTTGAGTAAAGAAAGCTCCACCATGATCAGATTTGAAAATTGGGTTTACAACTATTTGTTTCGTTTCAAAATCTTCTAGGTCAATTACAGCAATACGAGGATTTGCTTTATCATTAATAACCAACCACTTACCATCATACTTACCATCTTTTTCAGAGAGAGCAGGGTGATGTGTATCACCCCAATTAATTTCTCTACCTCGTACATTACCCTGTCTAAGAACTTTGAGAGAATCTTCATCAAACCCATACCCTTGCCATGGTTCTGGCGTAAATACAGCGATATATTTTAAAATTCTCATAGATGGAACCCCATAAACAAGCATTTGTCCACTCTGTCCACCTGAACTGAAGACCACAAACTCATCCCTACCACCTGTAGGATTATAGGTTTTGGCTGCACGAATCACATCATTCTCTGTTAACCCTCTCTTCTTCATTACCTTTTCAAGTTCACCATTATCTGCCTGTGCTACTGAAACAGCCAGTGTTGTTCCCAAAATAAGTGAAGAGAGTTTACCAAACATGCTAATCATCTCATTCTCCTTTTTTTAACTTTATTTGAGATTGTCGAAAAAACAATACTCAATAGTGATATATTAATACATTTGCTGGAGTTATAATTTGACTAAGGGCAAATTATAGTACCGTTCATAAAAAAAGTAATTTGGAATTGATTTGGGTCAATAAAATGAAAAAATAAACCACACCACACCTATCTGAAAAATTTCTTTGATGCAAATCAAACACTAAAAAAATGAGTTATATTATAATAATGCATCAAAAAGATTAAAGAGAGAGATATAATGATACAAAACATTATAAAAAGAGATGGAAGCTCTCAAAAATTTACTCCGTTTAAAATTGAAGATGCTATTAAAAAAGCCTTTAATAGTGAGGCTAAGCCTTATGTTAAACAGGTGTTTTTAGAAGTTATAAAAACCATTGGTGCTAAAGATGAGATGAGTGTTGAAGAGGTGCAAGATATTATCGAGAAAGTATTTTATCAAGAGGGACATTTTGAGGTGATGAAATCTTTTATGCTCTACAGACACATCCATAAACTTCAAAGAGAGCAGATTTTAGAGCTTAATAAAGATACCACCTATATTAACTCCTCTCAAACCATTAAAGAGTATATTGACAAAGCAGATTGGAGGATTAGTGCCAACTCCAATACAGGCTACGCTCATGCTGGGCTTATTAACAATACAGCAGGTAAAGTCATTGCCAATTTTTGGTTAGATATCATCTACTCGAAAGAAGAGGGTTATGCACACAGAGATGGAGATTATCATATTCATGACTTAGATTGTTTGAGTGGCTACTGTGCTGGTTGGAGTTTAAGAGTATTGCTCGATGAAGGGTTTAATGGTGTACGAGGAAGAGTCGATAGCAAAGCACCCAACCATTTTAGAGAAGCATTAGGGCAGATGGCAAACTTTTTGGGAATTTTACAAAGTGAGTGGGCAGGAGCTCAAGCATTTTCATCGTTTGATACCTATTTGGCACCCTATGTTTTTAAAGACAAACTCCCCTATAATGAGATAAAAAAAGCCATAAGAAGTTTTATTTACAATCTTAATGTTCCTGCACGATGGGGGCAGTCACCCTTTACCAACATCACCATTGATTGGACGGTACCTGATGATTTAAAAGAGCAGATACCCACGAGAAATCAAACACATCTTTTTAAAGATTTAGAAGAGGACATACTTTTAAAAGAGGCAGAACAAAGAGGCGTTTATACATTAGAAAATATGACTTTTAAACATTTTCAAAAAGAGATGAACCTTATTAACAAAGCCTATTACGAAGTGATGACTGAGGGTGATAGTGGTGGACAACCTTTTACTTTTCCTATTCCTACGGTGAATATTACCGAAGATTTTGATTGGCATGGGGAGAACACCGATATACTGTTTGAAAATACCGCAAAAATTGGCTCCTCCTATTTTCAAAACTTTATAGGTAGTCAATATATTCAAGACAAAAATAATCAACGTGTCATAAATGAAAATGCTTACAAACCTGGACATGTTAGGAGTATGTGTTGTCGGTTACAACTTGACCTAAGAGAGTTGCTCAAACGAGGTGGTGGACTATTTGGCAGTGCTGAAATGACAGGTTCTATTGGGGTAGTGACCATTAATATGGCACGACTTGGATACCTCTATGCAGGAGAAGAAGAGAAGCTTTTTGAGAAACTTACCAAACTGATGGAGTATGCCTACTCAACACTAGAAAAGAAAAGAATTTTTATACAAGAGATGTACGATAGAGGATTATTTCCTTACACTTCTCGTTATCTTACGGGGTTTAATAACCACTTCTCTACCATAGGGGTTAATGGAATGAATGAAATGATACGAAATTTCTCTCATGATAAATACACCATTACCGATAAGTTTGGTGAAGAGATGGCTCTAAAAATTTTAGATTTTATGAGAGAACAGCTCAAAGATTTTCAAAAGAGATCAGGTAACCTCTATAACCTAGAAGCCACACCAGCAGAAGGGACAACTTATCGGTTTGCAAAAGAAGACATGAAACGCTACAATGATATTATCCAAGCAGGAACCAAAGAGAATAATTACTATACCAACTCTTCTCAAATCCCTGTATTTTATACCGATGACCCCTTTGAAGCCCTTTTTTTACAAGATGAATTACAGTGTAAATATACAGGTGGTACGGTTCTACATCTTTATATGAGAGAGAAGCTAAGCTCAACAGAAGCAACCAGAAAATTGGTAAAAAAGGTAATTAGTAACTTTAAATTACCCTATATTACGATCACACCTACCTTTTCTGTTTGTGAAAAACATGGGTACTTGTCTGGTGAACATGAGTATTGTCCTAAGTGTGATGAGGAACTTTTAGCACAACAAATTTGAAAGGAAGATTATGAACAAAAGTAAAATTTTAAAACAAAATGAGAATAAAAGAATAAAATGTATGGTTTATACCCGAGTTATGGGCTATCATAGACCTGTTGAGAGTTTTAATATTGGTAAAAAAGGTGAACATCAAGAGCGAAAATTTTTCGTACAAAAAGTTTCATAATCTAATGATTGATACACCGCTCTATGACATTACACCCTTTACAGCCCTAGATTATCCTGATCATTTGGCAGCTATTTTTTGGTTTGCCAAGTGCAATATGCGATGTCTCTACTGCTATAACAGAGATATTGTATTTGGTGAGGGGAAGATATCCAATAAGGAGGCTTTAAACTTTTTGAAAAGTCGAAAAGGTCTGCTTGATGGTGTGGTTTTATCAGGAGGAGAAGCAACCAATTATAAGGGGTTGGTAGCGTTTTGTAAAGAGATTAAAGCGTTGAAATTTAAAATAAAACTCGATACCAATGGACTGAATCCCGACATGATTCAACGCTTGGTTGAAGACAATTTAATTAACTACATCGCACTTGATTATAAAGTACCCAAAGAGAGGTTTTTAGCCATTACGAAAAGTAAACATTTTGACTACTTTTCTAAAACACTCGATTTCTTAATCAAACAAGCATTTCCCTTTGAAGTGAGAACAACCGTTCATGGCGATTTAATTAGAGCCGAAGAGATAAACAGAATTATCAAAGACTTACTCAAAAGAGGATACCAAGGAACCTACTACTTACAACCCTTTCTCTTTACCAATACCATTATTGGTAGAATTAAAAAAGAGCAAAATCCTGTTGATGCTACACAACTCTTAACAGGATTGAAAGTGGTGTGGAGATAAATGAGAATACTATTAAATGGCGTAGGCAGAATTGGTAAAGCCATCTTACGCATAACACTAACAAATAAGGCGTTTACTATTGTAGCCATTAATGAACTAAATCCCAATATCAAAAGTATTGCCTATTCTATTAATTATGACTCTACTTATGGAACAATTAATGATAAATTTGTAATCTCAGGGGATTGTATAGAAAACAGTACAAGAAAAATAGCCATACTCAACCATACATCATTACAAGAGATTAACTTGCAAAATATTGATGTCATTATAGATGCTAGTGGGAGTAAAGTTGATATAAAAGAGCTAAAACAACTCCCTGTTAAAGCCATTTTTTTAACACATCCCAATAAAGATGCTGATATCAATGTTATTTTAGGAGTTAATGAAAAGAGCCTAAATCTGAATGTTCACAAAGTTATTTCAACCAGCTCTTGTAATGCAACGGCTCTTTTACCTGTGCTAAAACTCATTGATGAGAGCAAAAAGATTGAATTTGGAGATATTGTCACCATTCACCCTTTTTTAAACCACCAAAAAGTACTCGACAGTGGCTGTATTGGTAACCAAAATAGAGGTGTAGAGTGTAATTTAGAGTTTGGTCGCTCAGCCACACAAAATATTATCCCCAGTCAAACCACCACCATAGAGGCATGTTCTTATGTTATTGAACATATCAACTCCAATGTTATCACATCAAGTTCACTACGCGTACCTACGAGTACCGTGGGAGCCATAAGCGTAACACTTTTTTTAAAAAATTCCTGCAGTAAAGAGGAGATTATAAACTTGTGCCAAGCGTATGAAAAAAACCAACAGTTTGATATTCTACTCAACAACCATGAACCTTTGGTATCTAGCGATTTTCAAGCACAACGTTATACCACAATTGTTGACCATCGTTTTACCGATGTCAAGGTAGAAAAGATGTTAAAGCTTCTCATCTGGTACGATAACGAGTGGGGTTATGCTTCTAAGGTTGTGGATATAGTTCAAAAAATTTTTAACATTAGAAGGGAATCATGAATATAGCGATAGTAGGAGCAGGATTGGTAGGCAGGGTCGTCGCACTGAATCTATTGAGAAAGCCTTTTTCTACAACCTACTTTAACTCTTTAGCCAATGTTTTTTGGAGAGAGCATACCAAGGTTGATAAAATTGAAGCAGGTAAAATCCATATCGGTAAGAACATTGAATGTTTCGATTGGGTCTTCGATGCCCGTGGTTTAGGGGCTAAGGAGTATTTTACCGATCTTAGAGGGGTTAGAGGAGAGCTTATTTGGATAGAATCAAATGATATAACCATTACACGACCGACCAGGCTATTGCACCCAAGATATAAACTCTATATTGTTCCTCGAAAAAATGGTTGCGAGGGAATAGAGTTAGAGCATTGCAAAGAGTGTAAAATCGCTCAAACAGCGAACTCCAAACGGTATATTGTCGGAGCAAGTGAAATTGAGAGTGAAGACAATTCCCCTATCTCGGTACGTTCAAGCTTAGAACTTCTCTCAGCTCTATTTACGATTCATCCTAGCTTTGGCGAAGCAAGGGTTGTCAATATAGAAACCAACTGTCGACCGGCATTTAAAGACAATCTGCCAAGGATTGAGAATCAAAAAGGACTCACCCGTATCAATGGACTCTATCGACATGGATATCTATTGGCTCCTGCTATTGTCGAAGAGGCATTGAATAGAGGGATTAGAGAATTTAATTAAGCTTCTAAGGTTGTGGATATTGTTCAATGAGTTTATTCAAATCCCCCTTCAAATCCACGAGCCTATCTTTTAACTGCATAAGCGTCTCTAACGAGTCTATCACAGCGTCCTCTTTCTCAAACAATTTATCAGACTCATTACTTTGCATGATGGACAACAGTTCCATAAAGTCTTCTATATTTTGCTCTACCCCTTCTAATGCGTGGGTTGTCTGTTCTATAGATTGGCTTGAATGGTGAATAGATGTGTTGATTTTTTCGACCAGATGGTTATAGTTTGCTGTTGCCTCTTTTAACTCCCTCTGCTCTATTTCCTTCATAGGTTTCAATCCTCGAATGGTAGCATTTTCAATAATACTTTTGGAAGTTTTAGAAAATTTTTGAATAAACTCAATCACCACTCGAACCTGCATAAAGAGGTAGATTAACAATCCTATTAAAGTAAAAAAGAGCATGTATTGCAGAAGTCTGTACCCCTCTATATCTTGATGGTACAAGGTTTGTTTCACCTCCATAAGTCTGTCAAACTCCTTCACCAACAAGACATTGTTGTGGTAGATTCGATTCACAAGCTTTGCTGTAATCACCGAGTTGTACCCTGTGCTTATCTTCTGCTGATTTCTAAACTTCTGAACATCGGCATAAAAGATGTTCCACAAAGTTGCAATTTGACGATTTTGAGTCAATGCATCTTCATTGATCTTGGTATTGTTGAGATACTCTTTAATATTTTTATCTAAAAGTTCAGAGGAGTTTTCACCGTTTCGATAAGTATAAAATATCAATTTTGAAATCTCT
Organism: Sulfurovum sp.; assembly: GCA_020721385.1. Classification (GTDB taxonomy): domain Bacteria; phylum Campylobacterota; class Campylobacteria; order Campylobacterales; family Sulfurovaceae; genus UBA1140. The sequence goes on from DYMW01000016.1 coordinate 16,430, forward strand.
TGGGTAAAAGCTTTCTGCTCATTAATAAAACTCAACATCTCACTGTTTATTCTGTTTTGACTGCTTATAAAACTCGATAAAAGAGCCAACAGAATCGACACAAGAAAAATCAGACCACCCACTATTTTGATTCTATTCATCCTCTAACCCCTCATACAGTTGCTTTAGCTCTTTTGGACGGAGTATTATAACCTTTCCACTGACAATATCAATAATACCGTTATTTTTCAGACGATTTAGAACGCGTGAGAGGGTTGAGGGTTGGATATGAAGCATGAGTGAAACATCAGAGCGTTTGAGCTGATTGAACATTACAACATCTGAATGGAGCATCATGGCTACTTTGGCAACGGAGTTAAAAATAAACTCTCGACGAACCAAATCTTGCAACAGTTTAGACTGCCGTATCACCTCGTTGGCAAGTTCCAAACAAAGTAGACTCCTGTCCAAAAAATGCTTTTTAAACGCTTTATACTCGATGCTCAAAACTTGTGAATTTTCAACAAAGGTAATGTTAGAATAGAAGGTTAAATGGTCGTTTTTCAGTGAAGATATTTCAGAAATCATATGATTTTTGTAGATATAGTATAAAAAAATTTCATTTTCATGTTTGTCTATCTTATAAGCTTTTGCCAATCCTTTGACCAAAAAAAGTAGTTTGTCACTTTGACTCTTTTCATAATGCAGTAGAGACGAATTATTATAGTTTTTAAGTGATGAGATAGCTACCAAGTTCTCTAACTCATCTTCACTTAAATTGATAAAAAATTCTAATGAGTGAATAATACTTTTAATAGCCAACTTCATGACTCATGGTACTACTTTCATAAATCATCAAGGTTGATATGGGTCAATCCTTAGCTATTTTAAATAAGATAATATTACTCTTATTTAACCAAAGAGATTTACAATGCGTCTACTATTTACCTTACTACTACTCATGAGCCATCTATTGGCAACCGATGTCAATACCTGCCAAAGCTAAAGGGGATTACAACTGTGCCAAGTGTCATACGCCAAACAATACAGCCCATGAAGGAATGACCTGTGTCACTTGCCATACCATTACCGACATAGAGAGCCATCCAACAGCCAACAAAAACATCTATGAGACCAAAGCAAAAACACTCTACTCTGCTCAAAAAGGGATGGAAGATAAAAAAGTGGTTTACCAAGAGCAGCGTTCATGGCTAGGACTGATTAAAGAGACCACCGGTTCACCCTATCATGACATTGACTATAGAAATGAGAACTACTACACGGGCAAAATGTGTATGGGCTGTCACTCTCATAAACAGAATGCTCATGAGTTCGATGTTTGCCGAATAGAAATGAATGGAGCAGAAAGTAAAGAGAACAACTGCATCAGCTGTCACATGCCAAAGGTTCAAGGGAGTGCTACCAACCACCATTCGACAGAGTAAAACACACGCTTTTCATGGTTTTTCTGGGGTGCGAAATGCTCCTGAGATGTTGGCTGACCACATTAATATCGTGTATAAAAAATCTACCAATGGTTTTGAAATCACCGTACACAATAAAGCCCCACACAACCTTTTGACTCATCCTCTACGCGTGGTGCAACTTAAAACCACACTAAAAAGAGAAGGAAAATCAGAGATATTAAAAACAGAAACCTTTGTTACTGTAAACCCTAAAGCTCTTGAGCAATTGGGGTTAAAAGATGAGAAGGAGCTTGGTAGTTTTACGGTATTAAAGAGTAAGTATGTTAAGGTTCAATAACATTGATATAAATCATACTTCACAAGAGTATATTCAACTATAATAAATCATGAACTTTTTACCCTACATAAAAGCCGTCGGTACAGGCAAAAAACGAAACCGTGACCTAAGTAAAGATGAGATGAAAATTGCGATGAGGGCGATGTTAAATGGAACTGTAGCACCCGAACAGGTGAGTGCTTTTCTTTTGGGTTGGCGTGTTAAAGGAGAAAGCATTGATGAATTTAAAGGAGCGATAGAGGTTTTTGATGAATTCATAAAACCTCATCCTATTGCCAACTCTATAGAATTTGGTTACCCTTATGATGGCAAGGTAAAGAATCCTTATCTTTTTCCAGTGATGGCTAAATATCTCAAACCTTACGGTATTCAACTCTGTTTCCATGGTGATGTACTCCAACCTGCCAAAGGAGGAATTACCCTTAAAGAGGTATGCGACAATACCAAACTTGAAGGGAATATTCACTTTTTTGATAGAGCCAACTGTTTTAAAGAACTCCACCAATTAAGTTCTATTAGAAATATATTGGGCATACGAAGTTCATTGAACACCCTCGAAAAACTGCTGGGTATTTCACAAAGTAATACGGCGATTATTGGTGCTTTTCACAAACCTTTTATTGACAAATATATTGAGCTTTTTAAAGACAGATATAAAAAGCTCATTATTGTTAAAGGCAATGAGGGAACGCCTGAAATCTTCTCTAAGTGTTCCATTATTATGGTAGAAAACGGTGAAGCAAAAGAGATAAAAGTTGACCCTAAAGCATTTGGGATTGATTATGAGAAATCATGGAGACCCATTACGTTAGAGGAGTCTTTAACACGGACTCAAAGCCCTACAGATGAACTGGAAAAACTGGCACAATTTAATGCAGGAGTGATTCTATTTTTGATGGCTAAACTTAACAGCATCGAAGAAATTTTCAATATTTTTTGATTTGTATCAACATTTCTACCAATTATTATAACTATAATAACAAAAAATTATAATTAGGAGACACCATGTCTGTCATAGAAAAAAAAGAAATCGAAGTAATGGGTGCAACCGTACCCTTTTTTACCTATACCATTGAAGAGACGCAATATTTTGAGTTTGATACCTCTAAATGTGGACCACCTGAACCAATGGTTAATGCGATGGCAGGATTAAAACTTGTAACCGATGCTCATAAAAAATTGGTCATGATTAATCATAAAACACCTGGTGGATTACTTGATAAAATTGGTGAAAATTTTAGCATTAGTAATGAAGCAATGGAAGATGGTCGAAGAAAACTCACATTTTCTCATAAATCAGGAGAGAGCGAAAAAGCTGATTTCACACAAACCTCTTGTCACGGATAATGTATGTTTGCTATCTCTAAAGATTTTGCACCACCACTGAAACTTATTGCTCCATTTTTTAAAGTAGGTGTCTCTTTTTATCTTAGTGCAATGATGGCTCTTTTGGCATTTCATGGCTCATTTACCTATCAAGAGATGGCTGTAGCAGGATGGATTCACCTTTTTCTACTGGGTTTTGTAATGGTTATTATCTTTGGGGCAATGGCACAACTCATTCCTGTCGTTTTAGAAGTAGGGCATGCTATTGTTGACTTATATTATGTTATTTTACCATTACTTGGCATCGGTACCATTATGATGGTTATAGGATTTTGGGTAGAACCTGCCATGCTCTCTTATGGTGGTGTTTTGGTGTTGATTTCTATGATAATATTTGCCACGGAAGCTTTTGCAACCCTGAAAAAAACAGAGATTAATACGCTGACCGTTAAAACCATTACCATCAGTAATGGCTATCTTCTGCTTGGTATAATAACAGGATTTGTCATCGCTTTAGGGCTTAGTGGTGTGATTGCTATTGATGTTAACAGTATGCTTAAAGCCCATGTTTATGCTGTTTTGGGTGGATTTGTTCTATTAACCATTATGGGTCTCTCCTTAACGCTTATTCCCATGTTTTCTCTGGCACATGGTTTTGATGAAACACCAATTAAACGAGGATTTAGCCTTGTAGCAGTAGGGGTAGGTATTGTTTTTATTGGGTCAATCATTTCAGTTTTACTATTACAATGGATAGGATACATCACCACACTTATGGGGATTGGATTTTATATTTATCAAATCTACAGTATCTACAAACTAACTGTACGAAAAGAGATGGATGTTTGGGCAAAGTCGATGCTCTTTGGTTTTAGCTCTTTGATACTCTCGGTTATTTTAGGTGTTATCTACCTTTTTGGTGCAACAACACCTTGGTTACATGCTTCTGTATGGTTTTTTATGTTGGGATTTATAGGTTTTTTAATTACGGGTCATCTCTATAAAATTGTTCCTTTTTTAGTGTGGTTTGAACGATTCTCTCCACTTGTAGGAAAAGAGAAAGTACCCATGTTACATGAGATGTATCCTAAAAATCAAGCAAGTATGATGTTTTGGTACAGCTTTTTTGGTACTCTTTTTGGTGGGGTTGGATTACTCTTTGAAAATGATTTTTTATTCAAATCAGGAGCTTCATTCTTAATTGTTGGAGCTATTTTTTTATCTCTTTCAATGTCTAAAATGTTACGTTATGGAAAATAAATTTAAGGAAAAAATATGTGTAAAATAACAAAAGAAGATGTTTTTACAGCCATCTCAACCGTCATTGACCCAGAAGTTGGATTTAACCTTGTAGAGATGGGGCTAATTTATGATGCCAAAGTCGATGAAAAGTGTAATACTGAAGTCATTATGACCCTTTCAACTAGAGGTTGCCCACTCCATCAAATGATTAAAGCTTGGGTTCAAGAAGCTGTTGAAAGAATTAATGGAATTGGTCACGTAGAAGTAGAAGTGGTGTGGGAACCTGCATGGAACATCTCTATGGCAGACGAGAATGTTAAACAGGCATTGGGTGGATAAAAAATCGTAGAACAACCGAGATAGGAGGTGCTTGTTCTAACGACAATCCTC
>DYMW01000017.1:0-10311 GCA_020721385.1 Sulfurovum sp.
TCTTCTGCATCATCGTTTCCTGTTACTATACTCATGTCTATTGTATTTGCTCCTGCACTGTATCCCAATGAGAGAAACAGAATAAGAAAAAATAAAAACTTCTTATATCCCATAATCTTTTCCTTTAAAAAATAAAAATATTTTTATACTGTTAAATTAAATAAGTTGAAAATCGTTATGGTTAACCCACTTTCTCACAAAATAACCATCTACTTCTTATTTAAAAGCCGTTCTTAAATTTAATGTCACTTTACATTCTATCTTAAAGCCGTTTAACATATTTGATGTATTTTTACTTAAATATATTGTTTAATTATTTTTAAAATTATTTTTTGTTTTTTATTATTATTTATTAGAGGTTTTTTTTAAGATTTATGTGTTAAAAGACTAAAGAAATTTTAGATATGTTTATTGGCTTGACTTAATGCATAAAAAGCATAAGTCCATAGAAGTGTCATAGGAAGAATAAGTGCCAACTCGGGCGTAATGGTACCGCTTTGACCAATACGGTTTAAGGCAAAGAGAATACCCCAAATAAAAAGCGTACCCCCCAATGCTTGTACCGTGGTTCCTGCTATATTCATGTATCGTGCATGGAAAGGGAAACGAAAGAGTAGTATCATTAAAAGAGCTATAGAGAAGAGTGGCATAATGGTTTTATTGTAAATATTGGCACGAATTTGATAGGTACTCACCCCTTGTGAAGCAAGTAGTTTTTTTGCCATGATACTTCCATAAAGGGTTAAACTCTCACCATCATAAATGGACTTTAAAATTTCTGGTTGATAGTTGGTTAACGTATGTAAAACTTCAATATGCTCTACTTTGAGACGTTGATTTCCTAATGCATCAAGTACTTTTGTTTTTTTAATAACATCAATAGCTACCCACTCAAAAATATTGTACCATGCCTCTTTGGCTGTAAAAGTTTCAATCACTTTACCCTCTTTCAATTCAAAGATGGTAAGCTCTTTGATTCTATACTCCCGAGGTATCAATGTACCAATATAAACAAAACTGTTGTTATATTTAAAAAATAAATCTTCAGTTTGGCTTTGGGCATAGCGATTCTGTTTTAACATCCATGCGGTATCTTGAGCAGTGGCAAAAGAGGTAAAATTCAAACCCACAAACATTAAATAGGTTCCTGTGGCAACAGTTAAAAAAGGTTTAATCAGTTCACGTCTAGTCACCCCCAACGCATACAATGCTCCAAGGGTATTTTGCTTAATAAAAAAGATTGTAGTCCAAATAGCCCCAAAGATAATGGCAAGAGGATAGAGAAGATTGAGTGCCTCTTGCCACTTATTAAAGGCATAAAGAACTTTAATGTTAAAAGAGGGTAAAGAGGAGCCATTCATTAAAAAATCAAGACCAGCAAAAAGTCCAGAGAGACCCAATAGAATAATAAGCATATTTTTTAGGTAGTGCCAAGCAACATACTTAAATAGCATCTATATTAGCCTTCAAAAGATTTTAGAGAATATTTTGACTTTACCTCTTCAACGGTTTTTTCTTGTAAAAGTTTAATAGCATTGGCTGTATAGGTAATCCATGCCGAAAGTTTTTTTGACTCCTCAACCGAAAAATCATGCAACACATAATCTGCTACTTGTCCCTTATGTTCTGGTTTATCAACGCCCATACGCACACGCATATACTCTTTACCCAATAAGGAATCAATCGAACGTAGACCATTATGTCCACCATGTCCACCACCTTGTTTAAAACGCAATGCTGAAAAAGGCAAATCAATATCGTCATGAACCACAATGATGTTGTCCAATTCAATTTTATAAAACTGCTTAACAGCCAACAGACTTTTGCCTGACAAATTCATATAGGTCATGGGTTTTAACAATAAGATGTCATTGGATTTAAAAAGTTGTCCATAAAAAGAGGCTTTGGAGACCTCTTTGGCTCCAAAGTCAGAGACAAGTTTGTCAATGACTTTAAAACCGATATTATGACGTGTATTTTCGTATTGGGTTCCTGGGTTACCCAGCCCTACGATTAGCAACATTATTTTGCTTTAATAATACCACAAATAGAAACGTGTTCTCTGTCCATAAGTTTACAATTTGCTGGTGCTTCAACATCTCTAATAAGAATTGAATCATCTCTGTCAAGGTCAGTAACATCAAACGTAAAGTTGGTTGGCATATTTTCGATGGCTCCTCTAACTTTAAGTCTTTTCTTAGAAATAATCAATACACCTTTGTTTTTTAAACCTTTTGCAGATCCTACAGTTTTTACAGGTATAAGGAAATTTGTTACTTGACCTGGAATAGCAACTCTAAGATCAACGTGTACAACATCACCATTTACTGGGTGTAGTTGATACTCTTGAATCACTACATTTAATTCGGTTTCACCAACTTTTAATGCCAATGTTAAACCCTCTTTTGCTCTTACAGCTTTTACAAAGTCACCTTTTTTAAACGCAGCTTGAATATTCTCTACACCATGTGCATAGATGTTAGCTGTTAGATAACCATCTCTTCTTAGTTTCTTTGCAGAACCCGAGCCGATACTCTCTCTAATAATACCTTCTAACATTTTTTTCCTTAATAATTAAAATCAGGGGCGAATTATACCGATTTTTGATTAAATAAAAGGCTATGATTTCGTAATCTTTTTATAGGTATCTCGAAAAAGTTTCACGATGGACAAATCATCAAGTTCTGATATGCCATTTTTGCGTTTTAAACTTTTTCCTCCCAATGCTTCATTCTCTTTTTTTAAAACATCTATTCTGGTTTGATACTCCACCAATTTATTTTCAATCTGTGTAAATTGATCTTTAGAGATTAACAACTCATCATCTACTTTAGTCGAAGTGTACTCTGCCAATTTATCCTCTAACACTTTGCAACATTTCTCTTTGATTTCAATGGTCTCTTCAGCTTTTATCAATACACTTTCAAATTCTTCTATCTCTTTTTCTTTTTTTTCAGCTGCAACGTGTAATGCTTCCATCTGTTTTACCAATGTATAATTCTTCTCTCTTAACTCAATCGTATCATTTTTTGTAGGAGATGAACTCTGTAATTTATTTTGAAGTTCAAGCAATGTATCACTTTTATCTTTTAATAAATTAATTTTTTGTAACAATTTACCTTTTAATTCCCTATTTTGATCATTATATTGTGTGACCAACAACTTCTCATCAGCATACTGTTTTTCCAATTTTTCAATCTGCTCTTTTTGTACTTCAATGGTACTGTATAAATCATCTGATGCCAAATTCTCTTGCTCTTTTCTCAATGCTTTTGAAAGAAACCAACCAATCAAGAATCCCAACACAAGTGCTACTACCAAACATAAAACCATTTTAACTATTAATGCTGTCATCTTATTTCCTTTTTAAATGTATCTCTACACGTCTGTTTACTTTATCAAATGGAGCTGTTTGTACCAAAGGTTTACTTTCGCCAAATCCTTTGGCTATAATATTTTCATTTTTGAACCCTTGATTAATTAAATACTCTTTTACTTTATTCGCACGCATCTTACTGACAAAATAATTAACCCGTTTTTTACCACCTGCATCGGTATGTCCTTGAATTTCAACCATAACATCATCTCTGTTTTTTAAAAGTATAACCACTTTATTCAAAAGATTTTGAGCCTCTTGGGTCAATGCCTCACTGTTTTTTTGAAAATTAATTGGTTCATTTTTTAAAAGTGTGGCTATCTCTTTTTCCATCTCTTCTAGGGTGAGTATTTTAGGTATTGTCTTGGTTTTATTAAATTCACTTTTATTGACAATATCAATTATGGTATGGTCATGGATAACTTCTTTTATAATGGGAGTTTCTATCTTTGGAGGTATAATTTCAGTGGCTATAATTTTTGTTTTCTGCTCTTGAGGTTGTGCCACTACAGGTACAATTATCTCTTTAGGTTTAGATTCAATCGATTCTATATGATCTTTTAATACCAAGGTCGGTGTGGGTGGTAAAAGTGGTTTCTCATTCTTAACGTTTAACTCATTAAAATATTTCTCTGCATTAAAAGAAATACATAAAAAAATCAATAACAAAGAAGAGAGGAATCCCAATAAAATTATTTTTCTACTGCTCACAAAATATCCTTTCTTATCTTATATATCAACTCTTATATATCAACTGTTTAATTATATTATAAAAAGTTAGGTATTTAAATTAAAACCCCCTACTTTTAATGCAAAAAATTTCTACTTACTCTTTTAACTCGAAAATATCTTTCGGGGCAGTATCATCATCACTCTCCTCTTCTGCCATACCAATACCTTGAAGTTTTAATTTCATATCTGAAGCATTGGTCGCATTTTCCAATACAACCTCTTCAGAAATTTTACCTTGTTTATGTAAATCTAATAGAGCCTGGTCAAACGATTGCGAACCATAAATCTCTTTTCCCTCTTCAATCGTATCAAGTATCTCATAATCTCTATCTTGTGCAATCAATTCAGCAATTCTTGGAGTTCGTCTCATAATCTCAATCGCAGCTGCACGACCACCATCAAGGGTTTTAACCAAACGTTGAGAAACCACACCTTCTAATACGGATGAAAGTGTCATTCTAATACGATTCTGCTCTTCTTTAGGAAACATTCCAATGACCCTATTAATGGTCTCTTTGGCATCCAATGTGTGCAGTGTTGAAAAGACCAAGTGACCTGTATTGGCAGCATGAAGAGCAATTTCAATGGTCTCTAAGTCACGCATCTCCCCCACCAAAATAATGTCAGGATCTTCTCGCAGGGCTGCCCGCAACGCATTTTCAAAAGAGTGAGAATCTTGACCAATACCCCTTTGCGAAATTAAAGACTCTCGGTCTTTATGCACAAACTCAACAGGGTCTTCAACGGTAATAATATGTTTTTTCTTGGTTCGATTAATCCGATCTATCATCGAAGCCAACGTAGTTGACTTACCACTACCCGTGACCCCTGTAACCAAAATAAGACCCCGATGCAAATCGGCCAATTCCATTAAAGAGTGCGGTAAAGACAACTCTTCCATTGTCAAAATTTTAACAGGAATAACCCGTAAAACCGCCGAAAGTCCATCTATCTGATAAAAAAAGTTAACCCTAAAACGGTTAAATTCATCAAGTACATAGGTACAATCCAACTCTTTTTTAAAAATTAAATCTTTATATTGTTTTTCCGTTAAAATGGCTTTAGCAATTCCATCTAACTCTTCATTGGAGATGGTTCTATCGCCCAATTTAAGTAAATCACCATTAACCCGAAGGCGAATAATCGCCCCTGCTTTTAAGTGTAAATCACTTCCCTTATTGTGAAGAAGATTTTTTAAATAAAATTGTAATTTTTTTTCCATTAATTAAGCGTCTCCAACATGGTCTTGAATGACTCTTCAAATGATTGAAGTCCCTCTTTTAATAACTGTTTATAAATTTTATTCATATCAAAACCATTGTCTTCTAATTTTGTAAAATATCCATTCAATATCACATCATCAATAGGTAAAACTTCACTTCTACCACCTTTGGTTTGAAGACATGCTTCTATCGTTGCTAATGGTGCCGTATTCACAGAGTGAGGTGCCATTAAACCTGCCACATAATAATTGGCAGGTAACCCATCACCTTTTACCCCTGTACTCGCAAACAAAGCTCTAATATTGGGAATATCATGTGCCTCTATCATATTGTAAATTTTAGCAGCATTATAAATACCTGTTTTATGTACCTCAATGCCAGATTGCTCTAATGCCTCATCCAACGCTCGATCAAAACGACTTACAAATACAGAAATAACCGCTTCTACACGACAAGCCCCATAATTCTCGCCTTGTTCTATCCCCCGAGTTATTGCTTTAAAACATTTTTTGGCTTGTTTAGGAGAAAAAACCAATGTTGCATTGACTGAAATACCATCAGCAATTAATGCCGTCATTGCTTCATATCCCGCTTTGGTTGCTGGAACCTTAACCATCACATTGGGTTCACCAATGATATTAAAAAGCCGTCGACCCTCTTCGATGGTACCTTGAGTATTGTTGCATAAAAAAGGATCCACTTCAATCGAGATATATCCATCATTTCCAGCATCATAAAGAGGTCTTAACATCTGTGCCGCTGTTCTAATGTCTTCAATCGCCAATGCTTCATATTTCTCTTTGGCACTTTTACCCTCTAAGGTTGCCAACTGCTCTTTATAAGCTGGTGAAGTTGTAATTGCCGATGCAAAAATAGCAGGATTTGAAGTTGCTCCATTGACAATCCCTGCCTCTACCAGTTTAGAAAATTCATTTTTCAAAAAATCTCTCTCTATAAAATCCAACCATAATGAAAAATTTATATCTCTGTTTACCATCTACTACTCTCCCTGTTCCTCTGTATATTGCCAAGTCCATCTACTCCATGAACCTAAATCACTTGATTTATTTAATGCGATTTCTAATTGGTCTAAAAAACAATCTCGCTTGACAAGCATTGCCCCCCAACGTAATAAATGAGGGGTTTCAACCTGACAATCTATAAAATCATAACTTTTTTTCACACAAATATTACTTAATGCGTTAAGGGCAACTTTCGAGGCATCAGGAATTAAAGAGAACATCGATTCACCAAAGAAACCTTTTCCCATGGCAATGCCATAAAGTCCCCCCACCAACTCCCCTTTATAGTAGGCTTCAACGGAATGGGCAAACCCCATATAATGTAGTTCAATATAGGCTTCTTTCATCTCATCGGTTAACCATGTTCCCTTTTGACCTGCTCTAGGTACTTTGCCACAATAGGTAATAACTGCTTCAAAATTGGTATCAAATTTTACTTCAAATCCTTTGTTACGAAGCACACGTCTAAAGGATTTGTTGATTTTAAAATTTTGAGGATAGAGCAACATTCTAGGATTGGGTGACCACCATAAAATTGGGTCATCAGAATTGTACCAAGGGAAAATTCCCTTTCGATACGCGGCTAATATACGATTAGGATTTAAATCACCACCATACGCAAGTAACCCCTCTTCACCTGCGTGTCTAGGATTAGGAAAAATATGGGCAGAGCCAATCCGTGGAATATAATAGTCATCATCAAATATCGAAGACAAAGTCCAACTTCTCCTCTTTGTACGTTACGCTAACGTGACCACCTTGTTTAAGCTTACCAAATAAAATTTCATCGGTCAATGCCTCTTTAATTTTGCTATCAATCACGCGGGAAATCTCTCTGGCTCCATAAACATCGCTGTATCCCTCTTTAGCAATATAGGCTCTGGCTTCACCATCTAACGTTACGGTAATGTTTTTACGTGCCAACTGTTTGTTGACTTTTTCCATTTCGGTATCCACAATTTTTTCAATGGCTTCAAGACCCAAATGATTAAACTCTACCACGGCACTAAGTCTGTTTCTAAATTCAGGTGAGAAAAAATCTTTTAATGCATTGTCTGTTTTAGAACCTGTATCTTTTTTGAAACCCATCACATTGGCTTCTTTGGTTCCAAGGTTAGAAGTCATGATTAAAATAACGTTTTTAAAATCACTCACCACACCATTGTTATCGGTCAACTTCGCCCCATCCATGACTTGAAGTAAAATGTTCATAATATCAGGATGTGCCTTCTCCACCTCATCAAGGAGTAAAACGGTATGTGGATTTTTCTTAATCATCTCGGTTAACAATCCGCCTTGTTCATATCCTACATACCCAGGAGGTGCACCAATCAAACGGCTTAAAGCGTGTTTTTCCATATATTCACTCATATCGAGTCGTTCAAAATGAATGTGCATACTGTGTGCCAATTCCACACTGAACGCGGTTTTACCAACGCCTGTAGGTCCTACAAACAAAAAACTTCCTATCGGTTTGTTTTCTTGATTTAATCCTGCATACGAACGTTTAATCGCTTGAACCACCGTATCAATCGCTTTGTCTTGACCAATGATTTTTGTTTTAATAACCTCTGCCAATCCTTGTAGTTTTGAAGTGTCATCACTAGAGATAACCATCGAGGGGAGTTTCAACATTCGTGCAACAGCCGATTCAATATCTGCACCTGTTACCATAATGTCTTGCTGGTCGGTTAACATAAAATGTGCTCCCACCTCATCAATAATATCCATTGCTTTATCGGGTAAAAATCGGTCATGAAGATACTTCACGCTCAAATCAATCGATGCTTGTAACGCCTCATCGGAAAAATTAATCTGATGATAGGCTTCATACTTATGCTTAACCCCTTGAAGAATGATCAGTGTGTCTTCTATACTTGGCTCTTCTATGTCAATTTTTGAAAAACGTCGTGAAAGGGCTTTATCTTTATCTAAATGGTTACGATACTCTGCATAAGTGGTTGCACCAATACATTTCAAATCACCCCGAGCCAATGCAGGTTTGAGTAAATTCGCTGCATCCATACTGCCCCCACCTGTTGCACCTGCACCGACCAAGGTATGAATCTCATCAATAAAAATAACGGCTCTATCAATCGTTTGAAGTTCAGCAAGAACCCCTTTAAGGCGTTTTTCAAAATCACCACGATATTTGGTTCCTGAAATCATGCTACCCAAATCCAATGCATAAACTGAACTGCCCAATACAATATCAGGTACATCATCATTGGCTATTTTTAATGCCAAACCTTCGGCAATGGCTGTTTTACCAACTCCAGGTTCACCTACCAATAGTGGATTGTTTTTCTTACGTCGGCAAAGTGTTTGCATTACACGGTCAATTTCAGCCATACGCCCTACGACAGGGTCAATCTTTCCCTTTTTTGCCAAGCTTACCAACTCTGTGGTATAGGCAGTTAAATTGGGATAATCCTCTTCATTGAGAAGACCCTTCTTCTCACTTGGTTGAATGTCACCATGTGAAATTACCTGTAAAATATCAAAACGGTTGATACCTTCTGATTGTAGCACGGCATACGCATAGCTCTTCTCTTGCGTATAGATAGAGACCAGCATATCGCCAATTCCAGCTTCATTACGCCCTGAACTGTTCATATGATTGACCATATCACTCATCACATGAGAGAGTGCCAATGTCTCATACGGGTCATGTTGACTCTCATTGCTTTCTAGTGTTTCAAATACAGGCGTATTGGCATAGATATAACTTAATACCAACTCCTGCATATACGCTACATCTCCACCCAACATGGTTAAAATTTCATTACCTGTGGTACTTTTTAAAATAGACAAAAAAACGTGTTCTAAGGTGAGATACTCGTGCTTATTGGCTTTGGCAAACTTAACTGATTCTTTAAATACATTATCGAGTTCAATACTTATCATAATAATCTCCTTATATTGGTTATTATACTTCTTCCATTGTGGCTAAAAGTGGAAATTCATTTCTTTTCGCCAATTGTTTAACTTGAAAAACCTTGGTTTCTGCAATATCATAAGAATAGATTCCACAAATGGCTTTACCTTGTTTATGAATGGTAAACATAATCTCCTCGGCTTGGGCAAGGTTCTTATGAAAAATATTCATTAAAACTTCTACGACAAAATCCATGGTTGTGTAATCATCATTATGCAGTAATACTTTATATTTGGTTGGTTCAACTAACGCTAAATCAGATTTTATCTGTTCTTCTATTCTTGGCAATTCTATTTCCTCTAACATTTCTATATCAAATAAAGTATATCTTATTTTATGTTACAATCCTAGAAAATATGAGGAACTTTTAATCAATGCAAACAATTTTTGTCACAGCAACCAATACAAATGTCGGGAAAACGCATACCACAAAAAAGTTAATTGAACTCTTTTCACACAAAAATATCAAGGTTGGTATCTGTAAACCCATTGAAACAGGTGTTCTAAATGAACCCCTTGATGCCACAGAACTGTTACACACCGTACAACAATACAACATAAACTTTAAACCCTTAAAACCCGCCGATATTACGGCGTATACCTTCAAACTTCCTGCCTCTCCCTTCTCTGCTGACACCCAAAAAATCATTAAAATTGAAGCAATAAAAGCAAAAATAGCCCATCTTCAAACACTCTGTGATTTACTGATTATTGAAGGGGCAGGAGGCGTTATGGTACCCATTACCGCCAATTACTTTATGATAGATTTGGCTCAAGAGTTACAAGCTATGACACTTTTGGTAACACCTTCAAAATTGGGTTGTATCAATGACACACTGTTGAGCATCGAAGCCCTAAAAAATAGAAAAATGAATTTTGATTGGTGCGTTAATTTGTATGAAGATAAAAACTATTTTCAAGAAATTACCCAGCCTTTTTATGATGAAGTTTTTCCCCATTGGTGGAGCAGTGAAAATGGCTTAGAAAATTTTGTAACAAAATATATAGAAACACAATATA
>DYMW01000017.1:10411-20911 GCA_020721385.1 Sulfurovum sp.
AATATATAGAAACACAATATACATCTTCAAAATAGTATAATACGTTCAATAAAAATTAAGAAAAGATATAAAAAATGCACAAAAAAACAAAAGATAAAAACAGTATCTACCTAGACTCATGGAGTCTTTTTAAAATCATGGCTGATTTTGTTAAAGGGTATGACAATTTAGATGATGTTGGGGCAGCAGTGACGGTGTTTGGCTCGGCAAGATTAAAAGAGGAACATCCTTATTATCAAAAAGCTATAAACATTGGAAAACAATTGGCTGACAATGGCTACAGTGTCATAACAGGTGGCTCAATGGGCATTATGGAAGCCGCAAACAAAGGTGCTAAAGTATCGGCTCATGCAGAATCCATTGGATTGAATATTGACCTTCCTAAGGAACAAAAAGGCAATGAATATCTTGATAGAGAATTAAAATTTGATTACTTCTTTGTCAGAAAAGTGATGTTGCTCCGTTACTCTTTAGCGTATATTATTATGCCTGGTGGCTTTGGGACAATGGACGAGCTGTTTGAAGTCCTAACACTCATTCAAACCAAAAAAAATTCTCCTGCTCCTGTCATATTGGTTGGCACAAACTATTGGTCACACTTGGTTGACTTTATGCATACCACCATGGTAGAGTATGGAACCATTAATCAAAAAGATTTGGATTTAATTTCAATGGTTGATGATGCAGATGAAGTACTAAAGATAATTGATGCCTCTTTAAATACACAACTTAAAGCCATTACCGAAATGGGACTGGAAGATTCAAGATATGGTACGATACTTAAAGAAATTCATGATACCAGAGGGCATTAATAATCTCTTTGGCTCAAAAAAACTGAAAAATCAAACTTGCCACAATCATCTTATTCTATTTCAAAACCGTAGACATATTGGCATATCATTTAAAAAGCATCTATTCGATACAATACAAAAAAATATCCCTTAACACCTCAACATTGGAGAATCAATTTGTCAAATAAAAAACTGCACCTCGTAAGCCTTGGCTGTACCAAAAACCTTGTCGATAGTGAGGTAATGTTGGGTCGTCTTAAAGAGTATAAACTCTGTGATGATGCGAGTAGTGCTGATGTCATTATTGTCAATACTTGTGGCTTTATTGATGCTGCCAAACAAGAGAGCATTAACACCATTTTAAACCTTCATGAAGAGCGTAAAGAGGGTTCCCTATTGGTCATGAGTGGATGCCTTAGTGAACGTTATAAAGAGGAGTTACAGCGGGACTTACCCGAAATTGACATCTTTACAGGCGTGGGTGATTATGAACAGATAGACAAACTTATTGCCGAAAAAAAAGGTGCATTCTCACCAGAAGTTTACTTAGCTAACGAAAATGCTGAACGGGTTATTACAGGTTCCAATACCCATGCCTACATTAAAATAGCAGAAGGGTGTAATCAGAGTTGTTCATTTTGTGCCATTCCTTCGTTTAAAGGGAAACTCCATTCACGTACCTTACTCTCAATTGAAAAAGAACTCAAAGCATTGATTGCTAGAGGCTTTTATGAGTTCTCCTTTATCTCTCAAGACTCTTCTAGCTTTGGACGTGACTTGGGTCTAAAAGATGGCTTAATTGATTTAATCCAAACTGTTGAAGCCATTGAGGGTGTCAAAGTTGCCCGTATTTTATACCTCTATCCAAGTACCACCACCTTTAAACTGATTGATACCATTGCTGACTCTAAAATCTTTGAGACCTATTATGATATGCCCATTCAACAGATTGATGATGGTCTTTTAAAACTAATGAGAAGAGGATTTGGAGAGAGAAAAACCATTGAGCTTTTAGAACACATGAAATCTAAAAAAGATGCCTTTATACGTACCTCAATCATCGCAGGTCACCCTGGTGAAACCGAAGAAGCTTTTGAGCGTGTTTGTGACTTTATGCGTGAATTTAAATTTGACCGATTCAATGTTTTCTTCTATTCCAATGAAGAGACCACTCCTGCATTTACCATGAAACCTGTTGAAGAAGAGGTCATCGAAGAACGTGTTGAAATTCTTGAAGAGATTGCCAATGAGACCACACAATACTCTTTAGAAAAGATGATAGGTAAAACCATTACTATCATTCTTGAAGGCGAGAGTGATGAACATGAGTACATTCTTTCAGCCCGTCCAACCCTTTGGGCAAGAGAGATTGATGGTGAAATTCTGATTAACGATACCAATGATTTAGAGATTAAATTTGGTCAACTCTATCAAGCCAACATTACTGAAATTGTAGGTGATCAACTCTTGGCAACCCTCGTTAAATCCCTATAGAATGATTTATTTAGATGAAACCACTCTAGCCCGACTTAAAACCAGTAAAAACTTACTCGCTTTTTCGGCTGGTGTTGATTCATCGGCTCTCTTTTTTTTACTTCTTGAACACCATATCTCTTTTGACATTGCATTGGTCAATTATGGTTTACGCCACAATGCCCAACAAGAAGAGGCACATGCCATTGCTTTGGCAAAGCAACATCACCTCAAAGCTTTCACCACACAAGCCCCACAATTTACCAACAATTTTGAAAAAAATGCCCGTGTGTTTCGCTATAATTTTTTTAAATCACTCATAATGCAACATCACTATGATAATTTATTAACAGCCCATCAACTCAACGACCAATTGGAGTGGTTTTTAATGCGTTTAACTAAAGGTGCAGGTACGGTGGAATTGATGGGATTAGAAGCCATCTCAAATAGAGAAAACCCTAGCTATACGCTTGTTCGTCCCCTATTACATCATTCTAAAGAGGAATTACTCAACTATCTTCATAGCTATAACTATCCCTATTTTATTGATGAGAGTAACCAAAGTGAAGATTATGAACGTAACCGTTTTAGAAAACACTTTTCAGACAAATTGATAGAAAAGTACAAAGAGGGAATTACTCGAAGTTTTGACTATTTAAAAGAAGATAAAAACGTTTTAAACACAGGATATCACGAAGTTTTTCACCATAAAGAACTCTATATTTTAAACCATACCAATCCAATGATGAAAACCCGTTTGATTGACCAATATTTAAAAAAATTGGGTTATCTACTCTCGGCTAAACAACGTAAAGAGATAGAAAAAGAGCATTCATTGGTCATTGGAGGAGTGTGGGCAATAGAGATACAACAAACGTATATCTATATTGCTCCATATCAGAAAACCATATTGCCAAAAAAATATAAAGAGGCTTGTCGTTTAGCAAAAGTACCCTCCAAAATACGAGGATATTGCTATACCATCAATCTAACACCTACAAAGTTCGAAGTGTAAATTTGACCTTTAGCATTTTATCTGCTTCTGTCTCATATATTAAATTGTTGTCCACACGAACTTTATAGCGTAAAGAAATTGCTTTTAAAAATTTATGAAATTTATCCATTTCAGCCATATTAACACCAATAACAACTTCATAAGCTCCATCTTCTAAAGGCTCAACCAATACGGTTTCAAACAACTTTTTTGTCTCTTCTAAAAACAATTTTTTATCAAAAAGTTTGGCATCTTCTTGAATCCCTTGACTCAAAGCCATACGCTTTAACGCTGTCTCTTTGGTTTCATAACTTTTTACATTTGAATAGTACTCTATCATGTTCGGAACAACCCATACTACAAGTACGACTACCGACAGTACAAATAAAATTTTACTCATTAATGATGTTTTTCTTAATCTCACAACTGTTGTCTACTTTCATATTTTAGATTTAAATGAAAATTCTGTCATAAAATTTTCAAGTGGTTTAATAATAAATTCTCCACCCGTATAAAGTGCATCCAAACTGTTTCGTAATGGTTCAATACCCCAAACAATACCCGTTAAATCAACATTACGTGTTGAGATGGTGGCTTTTTTTAGCTCTGCACTTTTACCCATTGCTGTAAAAATATTGTCTGAAATGGAAACCAACGCTTCATTCTCATTCTGTGCACCAATTTGTGATTCAATGGCTACGACATTTTTTAATATTATATCATTTTTAAAAGAAAAATAACTACCAGCACCCACAACAAATAAGATAGGAATGAAAGAAGCTAAAACTTGTACCACACTCACATGTCCTTTTCTAGACCCACCAAAAAGCAGTTTTAATTTCTCAAAAAATGATGCCTCTTGGTGTTCTTTTTTTGCACTAAGCCGAATATCATCTAAACTGTTTCCTTGTGTTGTTGCTTCTGCTTCACCGATTTGAACATCACCATCATTCACACGACGTTGTTGTTTCCATGTTGCTTTAATATAACTGCTAGATGCTCGTTCTGGTGTACCTGCCATGTGGTGTAAAAGATTGTGAATATTGTTCTGTGTTGGTAAAATTTTTAAAGACAACTCTTCTCGTAAAACTTTAAGCAACTTTGGAGACTCGTCGGTCACCAACATCTCAATATGGTCAGCAAACTTATAAGCAATTTTATAATAGGCTTTCATACTTTTATAAACACGCTCAGCAACCTGCTTTTCTGATAATCCTCGTGTTCCAATAACCCAACTTTGATGAATGGCTTCATTGGTTGCAAACATCATATAAAGTTTACGGTCAAACAGTCCAATCAGTAGCGTTAACTTGTTGTCTAATTTCTTTTTATACTCTTCATATAAAATGGCAAAAGGTGAAAAATAAAGCGTGGTCGGAATATTGCTCAAATCAATATGTTCTTGAACCACATAATTGTTGTCAAATATTTTTGCTGTTGCTCTGTTCTTATCTTCCGTATTGGTTACTTTTTGATCAGGTGCTAAAGAGACAGAAGCTATCTGTATATTGGGATATTGCGATTGAAGAAGACGAATACGCTCTATCAATTTTTCCTTCTCACTCTCGTGAAACTGCTCAATCTCTTTAACAATAAATCCATCATTGGTTTGAATGGCATGATTTAAAAAATAAAATTCTCTCTCTTTATAATGTGTAATGGTGACATATTTTTCTTGATTACGCATTGTTTCTCCTCAATTATCATTCTATAAAAGTTTTAATCTAGTTAATGTAAAAATTTATTAATATTTTCTCTTAAACTAAGCATGAAATGATTATATCAAATCTTTCATAATTAACAGCTTATGTTTTTTTATATTTTTTTATATTTTTTTAACATCCTAAAAAAAGTGTTGTAAAAATACATACTTAATCTTAGTGGTATAAATCTTTAAATAAGCTTTAAATTTAAATTTAATAAAAAAATTAATGATAAAAAAATGAATTGAACGAGATAAAGAAAAAAGAATGCAACAAAATTATAATGCGTATGTTGTCATTTGTGTTTGCAGATATTTTTTAGCTTCCTCTTTTTCCATACCCTCAATATAAAGAACCTGATGATAAATATCCAAAGAAGTAAAGGGTTTTGGTACAACAAATTGATCCCAACTTTTTAACTGCCAATAAGAAACCGCCTGATAATTAACCACCATCAACGGAAGATTTGAACGCAAAGCCAATACAATCGCACCATCACTCATACTGTAACGAGGTCCTCTTGGTCCATCTGGAGTTATCATCACAGAATAGCCCTCTTTAATCGCTTTAATCGCATTGATTAATACCGATTTTGCTCCCCGTTTAGAAGAACCACGCAGAGGAAGAATATTTAAAAAACTCAATGTTTTAGCAATTAAATCCCCATCAAAATGTTGTGAGATAATGGCAGAAGTTGGCTGTTGTTGACGAAGTTTTCTATAGACTTGTGGGGCAATAAAAAGTTCAGCATGCCAAGTGACCGCCATACATTGCCCCACTATAGGTTCATTGATAAAATGATATTTTTTATGATACGTTGTCCATAAAAGACGCATCGCTACAAAAAGAAGGGAAGGAATAAAAATAACTCCCAATTTTCGTAACCATTCTTTACGCACAAACGGTTCCCTCTAAAGCACCTCGTGAGACTTTATTCACTTTGACTTTAACTATTTTGCCCAACAGCTCTTCACTGCCTTCGACAAAAAAGAGTTTTCCATCATCGCTACGCCCAGAAATTTTTCCAGCAGCTTTAAGTTCATCAAAATAGACCCAATGCTCTTGATTCATTTGGGCATTCATCACTTCATCTAAAATTTCAGTGTGTCTATTTTGTAATCGGGTTAAACGCTCTGAAGCCATCTCATTGGGAATCTGATTCTCAAACTCTGCTGCTTTGGTATGTGGTCGTGGTGAATATTTAAATGAAAAAAGTTGCTCAAAACGAACTTGCTCTAACACGTCCATTGTATCTTCAAAATCTTCATCACTCTCCCCTGGAAAACCTACGATTATATCCGTTGAAATGGTCGCCACAGGACAAAGTGTTCTTATCTTTTCACATCGATTTAAAAACCACTCTTTAGAATAGCCTCTTTTCATATCTTTAAGCAAAGAGGTAGAACCACTCTGAAGTGGTACATGAATCTGTTTGCATATTTTAGGATTGTTCGCAAACTCTTCTAAAAAAGCATCGTCCATGTGCAAAGGATGTGGTGAAGTAAAACGAATACGCTCTAGCCCCTCTATGGTAGAAATTTTTTGTAACAACTCTGTAAAATTACACTGTTCCTGATCAGCATTGAAATATTTACCATAGTTGTTAACATTTTGACCCAAAAGTATTACCTCTTTGGCACCACCATCAACCGCTTTTTGAATCTCTTGTACAATTAGATAAGAAGGAATCGAAACCTCTTCACCCCGTGTTGCAGGAACAATACAAAATGTACATGACTTATCACAGCCCATCGAGATGTTGACCATGGCTTTAAAAGTGTTGGTTCGATACTCACCAAAAGTATAGGTACTGTCATCATAATGAATGTCTATCTCAACGGCATGTTTTTTATCAACCACTTCCGTGATTTTAGAGATATTTCTAGCTCCAAGTACAAAACTCACCGAAGGAGCTCTTCTAATAATCTCTTTACCCAAATGTGATGCGGTACACCCTGTTACACCGATTTTCGCATCTTTTTTCTTGTATTTATTAAAAACACCTATCTCAGAAAAAAGTTTTGAAACGGGTTTCTCTCGTACACTACAAGTATTAATAATAATTAAATCTGCTTCGCTTAACTCTTGCGTTAACTCATACGGCTCTTTATTGTTGAGTTCTGCAATCATGTGTTCACTATCACGAACATTCATTGCACACCCTAAGGTTTCTATGTATAATTTTTTCATCAATGGTTATTTTACGATATGTACCTCATAAATATATTCATCATCATTAAGTCCAAATTTAACTTCTCTCATATAGACAGAACATTTTTTCTCTTCAAAATACTCAATCAATGCCTTTAACTCTTTGTGTGAATTCTCTTTATCAAAGTAAAAAATAGATTTTTTATCTAAATCGTCCTCTATCTTTGTGATGTCTATAACTTTTGGTTTTGATGTTACCGAGGCTCTTGCTAATTTCAATTTCATTCCCCATTCCTTAAAAATTTTTAAAATAATTACATTCTTATTTATATTTAATATGTTATATTTTATTAATTTATTATACCTATTTTCCTTAAAGGTTAGTTTAGATATAATTTAACTCTTCAGACAACTGACAAAATCCACTAAAATAGTAACGCATTGTTAAGTTCATTTTTTGAAGATTTCAAGAAAGTATGTATTAAAGGATATAAATATGGAAAAAATTGTAGATATTATCGAAGCAATGGCTCATGAAAAAAATATTTCACTTGATTCTGCTGTCGATGCATTTAAAGAAGCACTGATTAAAACAGCTAAAAGATGTACCACTTTTAGCTCACATTTTGAAGCTAACGTAAATATGGCAAAAAAAGATTATAGTGTTGAACAAATCATCACGGTAGCCAAAGACAACGATCCAAGATTTCAAACAGCCAAAGACAGTGTTATTACCTTGGAAGATGCCCATGAACAGTATGGAGCAGATTTAGAAATTGGTGATGAACTGCGATCGGATTTTATTTTAGAAGAGCATGGACGTACGGCTTCATTTAACCTTTTTAAAGAGTTGCAATATCATATTCAACGACAAGTAGAAGCCGACCTTTTTGAAAAATACCGAGACAAAGTTGGAAGTGTTATGATTGGTACTGTTAACCGTATCGATGATCAAGACAACACCTTTATTGAGATTGGTGAACTTAAAGGTATTTTGAGTCAACGTAACCGTATTAAAGGTGAAAAATTTAAGCGTGGTGATACCGTTAAAGCCCTACTAAGATATGTAAGTATTGACCCCGAAATGGGAATGTTCCTAGAGCTTACACGAACCGCTCCAAAATTTTTAGAAAAACTCATGGCAAAAGAGGTTCCTGAAATAGAAGACGAATCCGTACTCATCATGTCATCGGCTAGAATTCCTGGTCAACGTGCCAAATTGGCACTTAAAACAGACTATCCCAACATTGACCCTATTGGTGCAGCGGTTGGAGTTAAAGGAACAAGAATTAATGCGGTCAGTTCAGAGTTAAAAGGTGAAAATATTGACTGTGTGGAGTATTCCGTTATTCCAGAAGTCTTTATTACCCGTGCATTGGCTCCTGCCATTATTCAGAGCCTAAAAGTAATCCCAGGTAAAGAGAAAAAAGCCATCGCCAACATCACTTCGGATCAAAAAGCAAAAGCGATTGGTAAAAGTGGTATCAATATTCGTTTGGCTTCCATGCTCACAGGTTATGCCATTGAACTCAATGAAATCGAAGGTATTACTGATAGAACAGGTGAAAGCAGTGGAAACATTCCAGCAGAAATAGAAAAAACAACCAATACAGATGCATTAGCAGACCTCTTTAAATAGGAAATTTGAGATGAACATAGAACTTTTAAGTCAAATTGTTGATTATGGCGTAATAGGAATTTTAGGGCTAATGAGCTTTTTAACCCTCTTTTTTTGGATAGAGCGTCTACTTTTTTATCGTGGTGTCAAAGTTGAAAATTATCAAACACAAGAAGCACTCGAGCTTGACGTGACCAACAATCTCTCAATCATCTCCAGTTTTGGGGCAAATGCCCCTTATATTGGACTATTGGGAACTGTTTTAGGAATTATTATTACTTTTTATACCCTAGGACAAACTGCCGATATGGATGTCAAAATCATTATGACCTCATTGGCTCTTGCACTCAAAGCAACTGCCATGGGACTTGTTGTGGCGATTCCTGCTATTTTTTTCTATAACCATCTTAACCGAAAAGTAGAAGTACTGCTTACCAAATGGGTCATTCACCAAAAGGAAAAGTAATGCGACGACAAAAGTTTGACTCCATTAATGTGGTTCCTTTCATTGACATTATGTTGGTATTGTTGGTAATTGTTCTTACCACTGCTTCATTTATTCAAACAGGAATTATTAAGTTAGATTTACCAACTTCTAGCTCAAAAATAGAAGAAAAACCAAAAAAAGAACTCAAAATATCGATTAAAAAAAATGGCGACATCTTTTTTGACAAAGAAAAAGTAGAACAAGAAGAAGTCGAAAAACGACTGCTCAGCCACAGCAAAGAGAGTCCAATTCATCTCTACAGCGACAAAGAAGCCAAATTCGACAACTTTGTTTTTATACTGGATATTTTAAAAAAGAATGAATATGAAAACTTAGGAATTGTTACCAAAAATGACTAAACATCGTTACAGCTCCTCATTTTTTCTTGCCTCTACCCTCTACCTAATCGTAGGGGCATCACTCTTTAGCTTGTTAAACTCTGCAACAAAAATCAAACCAATTCAACAAGAAAAAGTCATCAAAGTAGCCATCATTACTCCTACTCCAAAAATTGTTGAAATACCAAAAGTTCTACCAACACCTCCCATTATCATCCCTCAACCTGTTATCAAAAAAGTAGAACCCATTGTTAAAAAAAATCCACCAAAACCAAAAAAAATCGTTCAAAAAAGCAAACCCAAACCCCAAAAAATTGTTCAAAAAATTCAACAAAAACCTCAGCCCATTCTCACACAACAGCCCATTATAGAATATGTCACACCCCAACCTGTTGTAACTGTAGCAAAAGCAACCAAACCCATGGCTCAAAAAGTTGTAACTTCTACCATCAATTTAGAGGGTGAAAAGAAAGCATTTCTAAACCAAGTACGAACCAAAATTGCCAACAATAAACAATACCCAAAAATGGCTCTAAGAAGACACATTCAAGGTTCAGTCAGCGTCATCTTTGACATTCAAAGCAGTGGTTCTGTCTCTAATATTCGCTTTAACAGTGGCAAAACCATTTTACAAAAAGCCGTCAAAGAGTCGATTCAAAAAAGCTTTCCTATGGCTATTCCTTCTAAACTTTCAACACTCTTCCCTATACATGATGTCGCTGTGAGTATTAATTTTGAGATAGAATAAAAATTTTATGCTATAATCAAGAAAAAAGGAGTACTCAATGGAAGCATTAAGATATGATAATTTCCCATACTATACCTATAACGACTATAAAGAGTGGGAAGATTCTTGGGAACTCATTGATGGTATAGCCTATGCCATGGCACCTGCTCCCTATCCGAAGCATCAAAAAGTAGTTGCTAAAATTTGGCGAGAACTTG
>DYMW01000018.1:0-9696 GCA_020721385.1 Sulfurovum sp.
AAATAAAATTAAACCTTAACCCTCGACTCCAAAGCACGTCCTAATGAGACAATGTCAATATTATCAAGTTCTACACCAGTAGGAACACCTTGAGCAATTTTAGAGAAATGTAGACCTGTTCCCGATAGTTTATCTTCGATGTATAAAATCATGGTATCGGTTGCCAAGGAAGGGGGAAAAGCAAAGATGACCTCTTCTATGCCTTTAACGGCATCTTTTAAATGGTATTCATCCAAATCACTTACTTGGGTTACAATGTAATAGATTCCCTTATATTGTCCACTTGCTTCAATGGTCAAAATATCTTTGGCACTTTGGACAATACACAAAGTGGTATTGTCACGATACTCATCAGAACAAATCAAACACAGTTCATCTTCACTCATATTGTGACACTTTTTACAACGTCGTATGGTTTTAATTCCCTCTTCTATCGCATGGGCTAATTTCATGGCTGAAAAGCTGTCTTCCATCACCACATGATACGCCATGCGTATAGCAGATTTTTTACCAATACTGGGTAAATCTTGAAACGCATTGACCAAGTTTTCAAACGCTTCTATTTTATATTTCATACGATATAGTCAACTACTTTTGAACCATTTACCACTGTTTTAAGAAAAGCAACCACTTCTAAATGTTCGGGATGATTGGCATAAAGATTCAACCCCTCTTTATCATCAAACGCTGTAATAATACTTAAATCCATCGCACGTTCTTCATTGGAAAAATTAAGACCAACTTCAATGCTTCTTAATGTTGGAACGGCATCTAAAAGTGCTTCCAACATTATTTTTGCTTTATACAGATTTTCTGTTTTATTTTCATCTTTAAAATCAAATATAACAATATGTTTCACCATGCTTCTAATCCTGCTTTTTGTTCGAGATTATAGCAAAAATATGATAGAATTCGCCAAATTTTAATATTTGGAGAAAAAATGACAGAACTTGACTATTATGAAGCCTTAGAAGTTAGCCGTAATGCTTCTGGTGATGAAATCAAAAAATCATATCGTAAACTTGCCATGAAATATCACCCAGATAGAAACCCCAATGATAAAGAGGCTGAAGATAAATTTAAATATTTAGGTCAGGCATACGAAGTACTCAAAGATGAAAAAAAACGAGCCATTTATGACCAATATGGAAAAGCTGGACTAGAAGGTCAAGGCAGAGGTGGTTTTGGTAGTGGTCAAAATATGGATGACTTTATGGACATCTTTAACTCTATGTTTGGTGGTGCTACTGGTGGTTTTGGTGGAGGAGGAGGACGACAACGTCGACAACCCAACCAAAAATATAGCCTTGATTCAGAAATGGAATTCTCTTTAAAGTTTAACGAAGCCATTTTTGGCTGTGAAAAAAAGATAGACATTACCTATAAAGTACCCTGTGATGATTGTGAAGGAACGGGTGCCAAAGATGGTAAACTTGAAACCTGTAACTACTGTAATGGTCAAGGTCAAGTGGTAATGAAACAAGGTTTTATGTCGTTTGCACAAACCTGTCCAAAATGTCATGGTGAAGGACAAAAAATTAGTAGCCAATGTCCATCGTGTTCGGGTCGAGGGTATCATGAAGAACCCAATACCATTACCATCAATATACCTGCTGGTGTGGATACAGGTAACCGTCTACGGGTTCAACGATATGGTAACCAAGCCAAAAATGGACAAAGAGGTGATTTATATCTTACTTTCCATGTGGAAGAGGATGAACACTTTATTAGAAATGGGTCAAATATTTATATTCAAGTTCCTGTCTTTTTTACCCAAGCAGCATTGGGTCAAACCATTACCATCCCTTCACTTGATGGTGAGTTAGAACTTGACTTAAAAATAGGTACCAAAGATAAAGAGCAATTTGTCTTTAAAAATGAAGGGGTAGCCGATGTTCACACAGGACAAAAAGGTCAACTTATTGCACAAATTCAAATTGTCTATCCTAAAAAATTAAAAGAGTCACAAAAAGAGATGTTGGAAAAACTTCAAGAGAGTTTTGGAGTCGAGAGTAAACCACATAAAAGCAGTTTTGATACGGCATTTTCTAAAGTTAAAGGTTGGTTTGCTTAATAACATTGGGGTGAAAACACCCCGACCTCTACTGCACTATTTGATGTAAAACAATCTTATCTTCTGATTCTTCTATATCTGCTTTTCCTTTACTGGCATTATAAACCACCACATAAATCTCATCTCCCGATTGAAGATAGTTTTTTTCACCAAACTCAGCATACGCTGTTGCTCCTATCGAAATAATCGTTTGTGTGGGATAATTGGTATCTTTTAAATGCATGGCAATATCTTCTAAAGGTCCAAAATCTTTTTGTTCATTCATCTTCTCAATAAGCCAATCTTTTAACGTGGTATAAAAATAACTGTACCCAAGCAATGGAGCATCAACTCCATACGGATGCAATATGCCATCACGTTTAACAAAAGAGCAAAGATGAAAAGCATCCATCACGCCACCCTGTTCAAATGTATCAATGGCTATCCACTCTTTTGCCATCCCTTTAGAACTGCTGCACCACGATTTTTTTTCTGAAATCTTTTTAGCACCCTCTTTACGAATGGTACAATCATTAAAGGCGGTAAACTGTTTGGCTACCAACGTTTGAACCTCATGCTTTTCATTATAAACAATATCAAATAAAATTGCTACTTCTGGTTCTACTTGTGCATTGGCTTCATATTCTGGTAAAATCAATTCTGTATTACTAATGGGATAAAGTCCTAAAAAACTTTCTGATTTTGGTAGATAAAAAGGAAAAATTCCTTTAGGAGCATTTGCCTCTTTGGTTACCACATTCTCGAAGTCTTTAAGCTCACCTGCTTGTTCTAAATGATGTGCAAAATTACCTGCCACACCCAAACCAATTGTTTTTGTAAAATCCATCTTTTCTCCCATTAAATAAGTAATACAATCATATCAAGTATAATTTAAAAAAATATTATAAGTTCATAATTAACTAAGAGAAGTTCAGATAAAATAGACCTTAACTTATTTTAAAAGTAATACGTTAGAATTTGAAAATAACATTTTTAAATAAAAAGGAGTAAACAACAATGATAAAAAAAATGCCTTTAGCAGTTACCCTGCTATCTCTAGCCCTGCTCAATATTCCCGTAAATGCTGTAGAAATTAATATTACAGAGGGTCTTCCCTATGTTGATGTTGATGTCAATGGAGAATCAGTAAGAATAGAAAGAATTCAAGACCTCAATCACAAACTCACCAACTCATATACAAAAACATCAAGACCTGCACCTCCTTTTTCAATACAACCATTTCAACCTATTAAAGATATAGAGACTGTTAGTGAATTGAATGTTATTAATTTTATTAAAGATGAAGTCAATAACAATAAAGGTATTTTACTCGATGCAAGAATGCCAAAATGGCACAACGCAGGAACCATTCCTGGAGCAATCAATGTTCCATTTTCAATTTTGGCTTCCAATAAATTTATCGATCAAATATTTGGACTTTTTGGTGCAAGCAAAGATGGAGGAAATTGGAATTTTTCTAAAGCACAAACCCTACTTGTTTTTGACAATGGACCATGGTGTCAACAAGGTGTTCATGCCATGAAAAATTTACTCAAATTGGGTTATCCAAAATCGAAAATTCGTTATTATCGAGGAGGAATACAATATTGGCAAATTCTAGGATTAACAACATTTACTCCTAAAAAATAAGATACAATAAGATACAATAATATTAAAAGAAAACATAAAACGCTAAAAAACTAACAAGAAGGAGCAAAAATGTTAAATAAAGATCAGTATAATCAAGACGAATATGATAATTATTACAAACAAGAGACGCAAGGAGCTGAAATTTCATCCTCTAGTGAAAAAAGTAGTAATAAAGCTATTATTTTAATACCTCTCTTACTACTACTCATTGTTGCTGGAGGTTATTATGGTTATACGCATTTCTTCGCAAATAATACCGATAAGCAACAAGCACAAATAAGTAGTGAAGCACCCCAACAAACCATAGCCATCCAAGAAGAAAAAACCGTCAAAGAGACCAATAAAGCACAAGAGACTACAACCACTGAAAGGCAGATTACTCAAGAGGTTCAAAATGTTGCTTCAGCTGTGGATTCTACTAAAGGGAATATGTCACCTGAAGAGATTGCAAAAGTGGTTCAAATGGTTATGATGCAAATGGGGCAACAAGATAACAAAAAAGAAACAGAGCCAACAACCGTGACCAACAGTACCAGTCAAGAAGAAGATGAACTCCTTCAATCTCTATCTGATATCAGTGCAGATACCATTCAAGAGAATAATAATGAAGTAGACTATTCCAAACTTGAAAACAACAAAAATGTAGAAGTAAGTAAAAGTGATAATGGTGACAACAGTTACAACAAAGTCACAACAACCACATCTACAGGCGAAGATGCCCTAAGTCAACTTTCTGATGAAATTACCAATATTGTTAATGACAAAACAGATACCCTAACAGATACATCAACTTATACCAGTTCCCTTAAAGGAGAGGTTCAAACCCGTTCTAAAGAGATGAGAATTATTGTTGTTCAAAAAGGAGATACCTTAGGTAAAATTGCCCAAAGAGCTTATGGTAATGTAATGGATTACAAAAAAATCTATCAAGCCAATCCAGATATATTGAATCGTCCTGACCGTATTTATATTGGTCAAAAACTTCGTATTCCAGAATAAATAACTTTTTTTCCCCTTAAGTAAAAATATTATAGATAAAGTTTATACTTTATCTATAACCATTATAGTTATAATATGTTTAATATAATTATCAATGTGAGGATAAAATGCTTTTATGGGAAACTTGTAACTTTTATGACTTCAGTACCTATCATACTGAACACAATCAAAAGTTAATACATAAACGTGAAAAACTAAAATACTATCTCGAAAAAACCATCTCAATTGCCTGTGTTCTCTATCTCAATGTTATTCTTTATGTATATTTTATAAACATCTAAAAACAATTTAATAAAACAATAATATTAAATTGTAAATTTTTTTGTTTTTTTATCACAAAGCTACGATTATAAGCCATACATTAATCTATGATGATAAAATAATATAACACAATCAAAAAAGGTTTATATAATGAAAAGTCTATTAATACTACCACTTTTTGCGTCTATTCTATTCGCGCAAAACGATCAAGTCACCGTCAAATTGACCAAAGAAATACCATTCATCTACACGACTGATTCTGGAAAAACAGTTAAAGTTGAAAGAATACAAGATGTCAATAATCGACTGACCGATGACTACACCAAAACATCAAGAGCTTGTCCTCCTTTTTGTATTCAGGCAACCAAAATTGATCCTGATATTAAAAATATTGAAGAACTTGAAATTATTGATTTTATGGAAAATAAAGTAAAAAACAATACTGGTGTTATTATTGATGCCCGATTAAAAAGTTGGTTTGAACTTGAAACCATTCCTTCAGCTGTTAATATCCCCTTCCCCATTATACAAAATGCTACCAAAGAAAAAGCAGAAAAAATCTTTACACTCCTTGGTATGAAAATAAAACCTGATGGTTCATGGGATTTTAGCAATGCTAAAGAGTTGGCAATATTCTGTAATGGTGTATGGTGTGAACAGAGTGCTCACTTCATGTCAGGTTTACTAAAATACAACTATCCTAAAGATAAAATTGCTTATTACCGTTCAGGCTTCCAAGGCTGGAAATTACTTGGTTTAACCACCGTGGTACATAAAGAGATTAAGAAATAACCAAACATACTCCATCATTATGATGGGAGTATGTTTACAACCAAAGGAAAGCAGATGTTTTTAGAACCAATAGACTTCGCTCACATGTACAAAGAGCATAAAAAACAAACCGTATTTAAAGGTAAAAATAGCAAGGATTGGGACAATCGTTCAAAAGAGTTAGCACCCACTATGCAAAACTCCTTGTATGTGGAAGAATTTATTTCACGTATGGATATTTGCAAAGAGGATGTCGTTCTTGACATAGGCTGTGGTCCTGGGACTTTAGCAATCCCTTTGGCAAAAAAAGTAAAACAGGTCATTGCCATAGATTTTTCAGCACAAATGCTCGAAGAACTTGAAGCGTATGCAAAAAAAGAGGGTATTACAAATATCAAAACTTACCATATCGGTTGGGAGGATGATTGGAACTTGTTGCCCGAAATTGATATTGCCGTAGCATCTCGCAGTGTGGAAGTTCAAGATATCGGAGTCGCACTGGAAAAAATCTCTGCTATTGCAAAAAAAGCATGTTATGTAACCTATAAAGCTGGTGGAAGCTTTGTAGATATGGATATTTTAGACTACATTGGCAAAAAAATCATCACAAAACCTGACTTTTGGTATATTCCTATTTTACTCTATAAAGATGGATATCTTCCTCAAATAGACTACATCACCAGCCAAAAAGGGAGTATTAAAAGTTCTAATGCAGATGAATTTGTAGACTCTCTCATCTGGAGTCTGGGTTCACTTGATGAAGCACAAAAAAGTAAAGCAAGAGAATATCATTATCTTTTTATCGAAAAAAACAATAAGCAAGTCAAACCTTTTACTTGGGCATTTATAGCATGGAGTACGCAAAAAGATTTTCCACTTAAATGTAAACTTCATGTATAAAATGGCAACAAAGAAAAATTATGATTATAAAAAGATAAAAAAGAGATGGTGCACCAGAGAAGATTTGAACTTCCACGCCGTGAAGCACGAGCCCCTCAAGCCCGCGTGTCTACCGTTCCACCACTGATGCACTTATATAATTTTTTAAAGGTCTATAAAACCTTGTCTACGAGGTAGGATGGCATTATACCATCCTAAGCTTAATTTGTCTTTAAATATTAACCTAAAAATGGGTTAGCATAAAGAGCAATTAGAGCAATTACCAATGTATAGATAACTTGTGCTTCAATCATCGCAAGAGCAATAAACATGGTAGTCATTAATTTTCCACCAAGACCTGGGTTACGTGCAGTTCCAGCAATTGTTGCAGCAGCAGTATGACCCATACCAATAGCTCCACCAAGTGCAGCAAGACCAAGACCAACACCAGCAGCAACTACTGAATATGCCTTAATCATAGATTCACCATCTGCTTCACCAGCAAATGCAACAGCACCAAGTGCCAAGAAAAGTAAGAAAAACTTTTTCATTTTATATCCTTAAATTAATGGGCTTTAAGTCCCCTTCGACTGTTTTCCTAAGTCTGTTCGGCTAGCGTAAATGTACACAAGGTACACCAATATAAACATCAATGCTTATATTTCCCTACTAGATACTTGGTATAAACGTTGAAATTATAACCAATATAAGATATGATAAATATTAATATTTTAAATATTACAATAAATAAGCAGGGGTACAAAGTTCTACTTTTTTACCTTTTTGCTCTAGTACAATAATATCAATATCATCACCCACAGTGTATCGGTCAGCCAAATTATTCACACGCTCTTTGGCAACTTTAGAGATATGAAGTAAAGCATCAAAACCATCTGGCATCTCAATAAAAAGACCAAATTCTACAATTTTTTTGATTTTTCCACTATACTGTTTGTTCACTTCATAAACCATCTGTTTTTTTGTAGGAGTAGAGATAATACCATCTATAAATCCTTTAGCCCCTGCAACACCCTCTTTGGAACTACCTGTAATTTTAACACTGTTGGTATCACGGTCAATATCAATGCTAACATCATAAGTTTCAATAATCTCACGAATAACAGCCCCAGCTTTTCCAATAATTGCTGGAATAAAACTGCTGTCCACTTCAAACTGTACAAAACTTGGTAAAGCAGTACTTGGACTAATATTTTTAACCGCTTCTTCCATAATGGATAGAATATGCAATCGACCCTCTTTGGCTTGATACAATGCTTCTTTTAAAACACTCGCTTCAATTCCACCCAATTTAATGTCCATCTGCATGGCGGTTACACCATCTTTTGTACCTGTGATTTTAAAATCCATATCACCATCATGGTCTTCAAGTCCCATAATATCACTTAAAACAGCATTTCGTTCTCCATCGGTTACCAATCCCATGGCGATACCCGCAACCAATTTTGTAATCTCAACTTCAGCCGATACCAATGCCAAGGAACCTCCACAAACGGTTGCCATTGAAGATGAACCATTAGACTCTAAAACTTCAGATACCAATCGAATGGTACCATCTCTTTTTAAATCAAGTGTTGGCTCTAATCCTCTTTTTGCAAGGTTACCATGCCCAAGCTCTCTACGCCCTGGAGCTCTTTGAGGTTTGGCTTCACCTACTGAAAACCCTGGAAAATTATAATGCACCATAAAAGTCTCATAAAGAGAATTTTTAGAACCAATCAACTCATAAGATTGTGCTGATTTTGAATCTCCCAATGTTGTTGTTACCAAGGCTTGTGTTTGCCCACGAGTAAAGAGACACGAACCATGTACCGAAGGTAAAATATTGGTCTCAATCTCAATAGGACGCACTTCATTTAATGCTCTACCATCAGCTCGAATATTTTTATCTAAAATTAATGAACGCACAATAGAAGTTTTATACACTTCTAACATTTTAGAAACCAATGCTTTATCAACCTCTTCACCTTTGGCTTCTAGGGCATCCATAATATTTTGCCGAACCTCTTTTAAGGCTTGGCTTCGTTCACTTTTTGCCATAGATTGCACCGCATTTTCAACCGCTTCTTGATAATTACTCGCGATATAATTATAAAGTTCATTATCTGATTTCTCTTCGGTCATTACCAAAGAGATTTCCTCTTTTTTGGCAATTTTAAAACCAGTGGCATATTCAACCGTTGCTTGTTCAATGGCACTTTGAGCAATATCAAGAATCTCTAAAAGCTCATCTTCTTCCAATTCATTGGTATTTTGAACATGATTCTCTTCAGAAGCATTCACACACATCTCAATCATTAAAATATCTGATCTGGACCCTACAACCAATAAATCAAGTGTTGAGGTCTCTTGTTCAACCAATGTTGGATTAATCAACACTTCATCACCCATTTTTCCCAATCGTACTGCTGAAATAACTTGATTAATAGGAAGATCAGAAGTATAGAGGGCTGCTGACGCGGCATGAAGGGCTGCGACTTGCATATCCACAAGAGGGTCAGCACTTAAAACCATTACGGTAATCACCACAGGATAATGAAATCCTTTAGGAAAAAGTGGTCGTAAAGAACGATCAACAATACGTGCCGTTAATGTCTCAAAGTCACTGGGTTTTGTCTCTCTTTTTATAAATCCTCCAGGAATTTTAGCAGCAGCATAAGATTTTTCTATATACTGAACGGTTAGAGGTAAAAAATCTTCTTCTACTGGTTTTGGGTCAATAGCAATGGCTGCTAAAATAACTGCATCTCCACTATAATAAAGCACTGCTCCACTGGCCTGTTTGGCAACTTTATTAAAAAGGTATCGCTCCTCTAAGTTGTTGCAACTAATTACGATATCATGTTTATTCATTATCTTTTGTTTCCTTTATTGTTTTCATTATTTTATCTATATCTTCAAATCTAAACTTCTTCAAATGCTCATAATAATACTCTTGAGAGATATAATTATCAATCCTATGTGGACAAAAAAGATTATCACATATCGTTACCAAACTCTCATAAACCACATTGTCTAAAATAGGTACCGCAATAAATACATTTTTAGCCCCAACAGAGATAACT
>DYMW01000018.1:9796-17441 GCA_020721385.1 Sulfurovum sp.
CTATTCTCAAAAATAGTATTGGTATTAAGATTTAACATTGAATACAACTACTTCTATACTAATTAGAAGCAGCTGCTGCTGAACCCAAAAGATTTTTTAAATCATTGTCAACAAAACTAATACCAAGTCCAGCAGAAACACTGTTTGCCTTACTGTTTAGAACATTATTGGCACTCACATAGGCATTAATATGTTTAAAGAATTGATAACGAACCGTTGTTGTTAAATTGGCATTGGTTCCACGTACATCATTCACCGCATTAAAATCATAAACATTGGCACTCACTTTTAATGTATCATTTAAAGCAAAATAATCTACACCAAATCCACCCTGTCCTTCAATAACACCTATACGAAAGAGCATGTCATCATACCGTTTACCATATTGTGCTGAGAGTAAAAAATCACCACTTTCATGTTTGGCATTACCAATATATCCTCTTGATGAAGAAGCATCAGATTTAAAACTAGGTCCAGAAGATACCCCCAAAATATAGTAACGTGTGGCATCAGGTTTTAAAGCTAAATTGAGGTGTGTTTTTGAATATCCACCATCATCATACACTTCATCACTACGCATCTCAATATGTAATTCACTTTTAATCATGCTATCAAGATACTTGTCCACCTTTTGCATCGTCTCTTGACCTCCTGCAAAAAAGCCATCAACTGAAGTTAATGCATTTTTTAAACCTGCTCTATTCTCTGTTACTACTCCATTTAAATTGTCTTCTAATGCTACAAATTTATTCATGGCTGTTGGTAATTGTGCGTCTAGTGTTGCACTCACATTATCCAAATACTTCGTAATGCTATCAAGTTTTGCCATAATACGAGGCAAATCTTTATTGATTCCCTTAGCAACTTTACCAAACTCTTGAGATGTACCTGTAATATCTTGACTCATGGTTGAAAAATGGGTAATACCTTCATTTAAATTTGTAATAATCTGATGAATGGTTTCATTGTCTTCTCGATTAAGTGATGCCAAAAGCTCTGTAAACTCTCTTAAATTTGCCAAAGTTGCTTGAATATCACTCTTTCCACCCGAGTTAAAAATATCACGTAAATCACCGACCAATAATCCTATCTCTTGAAATGCTTTATCGGCTGAAGTTGAGGCATCCGAAATTGAAGACACCTCCTCTTGATTGGACAACAACTGATTGGGTGCCAACGCTTGGGTGGATACGCCTGGTTTAATATCTAAAAACTTTCCACCTAAAAGACTGTCTTGTGATACCATAATAATAGAATCTGAAGGAACTACAATACCCTCATCAATCAATAAATGGGTGATAACATCATGCTTATCAAGCGTAATCGCTTCAACATATCCAATATCAACCCCTTTAAACTTCACTTTTGCTTTATCTTTAAGTCCTGAACCATCACTAACTTTTGCCATAATGGGATAACTTTTTTTAAAAAGATTATCAAAGCTATTTAATTGAGATAAGAGACCAAAAAGGAAAAAAAGTGAGATGGTAATAAAAAGACCTACTTTTGCTTCTGTTTTCATAGCGTTATGTACCTTCTGCTGAAAATTGCTGTTCTATATTTTGCTTAATACCACCCAATGGATTTAAATTGAGTTCAAAATAGAGGGTTGTATTTTTAAAGGAGCTGTTTAAATTCGGGATTAATGATTCCCCAATACTCACTCTGGCACTCCAACACTTCTGTTGATGTCCCCAACCCAACTCCCATTTATGATTAAATGATGCCTCTAAGTCATAATCATAACTGACAAACCACTGATTAGAAGTGGTATAGTTATGGATAAACTCTGTACTTAAGAAACTTGTTTTCTTATCATCAAATAAAAAATCATTATTATAGAAATGAGTTAATATTATATCATAGTTGCTTTGATTATAACCAATAGAGGAGGTAAGGGAATGCACTCTTTTTTCATTCCATGAGTAAAAAAGGTTGCTGTAGATGGAAAGGTTTTCATTGTTATAACCCATTTCATTATGAAAATCTCCTTTAGAAGCCATTCTATTTGGAAATTGACTGTAACCAAAACGATGAAAAAGGTTCATCTCTAAACTGTTACTGTAATAATATTGTGCTAAAGATAAAGCAATTTGCTCTTCTTGGGTATGAATCGCAAAAAGCTCTTGCTGTTCTTGAGACAAATTCTCATAGTTAGTGGGATTTTCATTTTCCAGACTCGGTCTTGTATAGATTAATGAAGGATGTAATGTATGCACTGAACCATCATACGATTTACTCAAATCACTAGAGAGTTCCATGGTGTGATAATTTCTATAATAACGATAATTTTCACCCTGACTGGTCAAATTTCTAAAAGCAACTTTACTCAAATATAAATTTTCAGAGAGTGAAAAATCTAAATAATCATCAAAAAAAGCATCATAATAGGTCAAGGGTAAATCAATCTCTGATTGAATGGCACTGCTTCCTCTGGTACGGGTATAATTGTGTGCCTTAGCATCAAAAGAGTAAAAAAGTTTGTTGCTAATTAAATGTTGCATATAACGGTGATATTGAAGTGTAGGTAAATCCTGTATCGTATCACGGTTATCACTTAAACTGGTGTCAATATAATACTTTCCATAAAGTCCAAAATAGTTGCGTTCATCATAGGTAAACGCATTTAAACGCGATTCAATTAACGTACTACTCACCAAAGAAGAAGCATTTCCCTGTTGTACATTCAAATACTCTCTATCATTAAGATGGGTAATATTTGCATACAAACCATTCTTATATCCCTTTTGAGTTAGCACATCAGGTAAAAAATCACTGGATTGATAAAAAAGTTCTCCACCATAATGCTCTTTATTCAAATCATTGGCATTGGCATAGGCTTGATTGTTTTTGAAATACCCTGCCCGAAAATACCCCTCAGAGTGATTGGAGTCTACAAAACGTGTGGTAACATGACCACCAAAACCTCTAGTGGTACGAAATTGTGGATTAAACTCTATATCAACATTGTTACTCGGTACATAAAAATAGGGTTGTTGATAAGTAAACCCATCCTTGGCCGAGAATCTTGTTTGAGGTAAGAGCAATCCACTCGTTCTTTTGGTATTGGTAGGAAACGCCAAATAAGGAAAATAAAACACCGTATTGTTATAAAATTTTAATTTCGCATCCTTTAATGTAATAAAATTTTTATCTTCTCGATAGTGGGCTTCATCAAACTCTATTGTCCAATCAGGATTGGCTGTATCACAACTTGAAACCCTACTTTTAAAGAGTTTATAATGGCTGTTCTCTTTGGTTGCCGATGGTGAATCAATCCATAAATTCTCTTTACCTGTTAAAAATAATTTTTTAAATGTCACCGATTTGGTACTGGTATCAATAACCAATTTATTAGAAGCCACCCGATTATCTTCTAATCCTATCATCTCCACATCACCCTCTAAAGTTAAAAGAGAACTGTTTTTATCATAGGTAGCCATGTCTGATTTAATCACCGCACCATCATATAAAATTACCACATCATCAGTGGCTAAAAAATGCTTTGGAGTGGCTACAACGTGTTTGGCAAATACCTCTACCATCTCATTGGCAAAGGCAACTTCAGGAAGTGACAAAAGAAGAAAAAAAGAAAAAAAGAGAAAAGAAGAACTACGCATCCACCACTACTGTTTTGGCTACTTTGTCATGAAAAGTTTGAACTAATGGACTCATATAGGCCAATAAATAACCCAATAAAAAAGAGTTGTCACTAATGGCTCTAAATCCCGCACGTAAAATCGCGGTCTGAAAGCTGGGATGATTCCCCATTTCTATCTCAACCACGCGAATCTTAAGTAACATTTTTCCCAATGTCATGCCATACTGATAAACAAAAAGTGTCTGATAAATAATTCCCAAAAGAATAGAAGGAATAAAAATCGAATTTAAAAATTCAGGAAGTGCTTGATTATCAACCATCAAAGCAATTTGATCCCAATAGATTGCCAACAAGAGTAAATTTATTACCATATTGTCAATAATAAAGGCAACAATTCGTTTACCTCTGGTTGCAATTTGATACTCTGTTGTTGGCTTTTCTCGCATTTTATATTTCCAAAGCCTGATAAGCAATATCGGTACGGCACTGTTTCCCTGCATAATGGACTTGACCAACCAACATATAGGCCCGTTTTTGTGCCTTTGCAATGGTATCACCTAACCCAACACACACCAATACACGACCACCTGTTGCATAGAGTTTTCCATCTTCACCACGCGTTACTCCTGCATACGAAATATGTGCGTGTTCTTTAAAAATATCATCATGTACAATCTCATCCACAATAATTTCAGCAGGAGCTGAATTCTT
Source organism: Sulfurovum sp. (assembly GCA_020721385.1). GTDB lineage: Bacteria > Campylobacterota > Campylobacteria > Campylobacterales > Sulfurovaceae > UBA1140. The sequence continues at coordinate 14,109 of DYMW01000018.1, forward strand.
ATACGGATAATCTTTACTTGCCATAACCACACCCACAGCATATTTATCATGAAATTCAATCTTGGCATTTTTTAAATCACCCGTTGCTGCTTTATAAAACAATTCTGATGCAGGAGATTTTAACAGTGGCATCAACTCTTCACACTCTGGGTCACCAAAACGTACATTATACTCTAAGATAATTGGCTCACCTTTCACCACCATCACTCCAATAAAAAGTACACCTGTAAAAGGCATTCCTTCTGCTTCCATCCCTTTTAACGTTGGAACAATTACACGCTCATCCAATTTTCTATAAATCTCATCATTCACCAACGGGGTTGGTGCATACGCTCCCATTCCACCTGTGTTAGGACCTTGATCATTGTTGAGCAATCTTTTATGGTCTTGTGCAGCGGGGAGTACCACATAATCTTTACCATCACAAATGGCAAATACAGAAAGCTCATACCCATCTAAGAACTCTTCAACCACAATCGATGTTCCTGCATCACCAAAAGCATTACCTGAAAGCATTTCAGCCGAAGCTTTTTTGGCTTCGTCTCTACTTTGAGCAATAATTACCCCTTTACCCCCACACAAACCATCAGCTTTAACCACAATAGGAGCATCAAGGGTATTAATAAACTTATACGCATCTTCAATAGAATTGGTTTCAATATATTTGGCTGTTGGTACATTGTGTCGAGCCAAAAAGTTTTTCATAAAAATTTTTGAACCCTCTAATTGAGCAGCCCCAGCAGTTGGACCAAAAATGGTTAAACCTCTTGCCTTAAATACATCTACAATTCCCTCAACCAAAGGAGCTTCTGGCCCTACAATGGTTAAATCAATCGCATTGTTTTCACAAAAGTCTGCCAATTCATTAAAATCAGTAATGGTTAAATTTTCACCCAACTCATCGGTTGCACCATTGCCTGGTGCAAAATATAATTTACCTATATTTTCATCTTTTTGAAGAGCCATTCCAATAGAATACTCACGCCCACCTGCACCAATTATTAATATATTCACTTGACAATTCTCCACATTAAAATAATTAAAACTATATACCATCTCATAACAGAAACTATACACTATTGATTATTTTGATTAGATTATAATAACAATTTAATTATGACCAGTCAGATAAGGTAACTGTTGAAGTCAATTTGAGTATAACCCGAACGGCCGTTCTGCATAAAAGTCGGCCCTAATAAGCCAACGGTGTAGGAGCGAGTGACCTTTAGGAGATAGATTCTCGCTTGGAAAACCAAGCTCAAACGAAAATATCTACACACCAATCAACTACGAATCCCACGATAGATAATGTTGGACCACATATAACAGTCGTCGAACCATCCAGATTATTTCAAATTATACCCTATTTTTTTGAAAAATTACCCTTTTTTGAGACTAAATGCCTTTTCCATGCAAGAACGAATCAACGGTTCATCGGCAATTACATAATCACAATAATCAGGAAGATGCACTTTGGTTGCCTCTCCAATTAAGACAGCGGTATAGCTTTTATCCCAAGAAAAGTTTTTAAAAAAACAGTGAATTGTTGAAGGAGAGGTAAAAATAATAATGGCATTTTCATCTGGTTTTTGCTCGGGTAAATACCCTTTACATCCTGTTTCATAAATGATTTGCTCTTCAAGTACAATTCCATACTGTGCCAAATGGGCTTGACTATCAAAAGAGACTTTTTTTGGTCTAAGATAGAGTATTTTTCTATCAGAAAAATACTCTTTTATCTCTTCTGCCAATACTTTTCCATAAAAATTACTAGGAGTATAAATCACTGTTCCACCCAACTCTTCAATTCGCTTTTTAGTCGCCTCTCCAATTGCAATAGAAGGATAAGATTTCCAAGTTTCATCAATCTCATTGGCACTTTCAACGGCTTGTTTAGAGGTAAAAAGCAAGGTATCTGATTTTGAAAAATCAATTTTTTTCGCCACATTTTTAAAAAAAATCATGGGTAAAAAGATACTTCCCTCTTGTTTTAACGGAGATAAAAGATAGATTAAATTAGACATACATCCTCTTCTTCTCCAGTAAAATTGGCTTGATTTAAATAGGCATCGTCATAAGGATCAAAATGGGGTGTAATCACCCATCTTTTATTGGGATCAATCAATATAATTTTTCTTTCAATTTCATCTGAAATACGATGAGCATCCAACAAATACATTTTGGGATGAAACACCAAATGAAACTCAATAAAATTAACACTTCCATCGGTACGTGTTTTGAGCCAATGATGACTGGTTACTTCTGGATGTTGTTCCAATATTGTATTCACTTTTTCAACAACCTCATACTCTAAGGCATGATCTAATAAAATGTAAATACCCTCTTCAATAATTTCATACGCTGAATAGATAATATAAACCCCTATCGCAAAACCAAAAACAGCATCAATAATATCCCAACCTGTTAAATAAACCAAAAATAGAGATATTAAAATCACAGCATTTGACCAAAGGTCGGTTTGATAATGCAAAGCATCTGATTTAATAACAAGACTGTCTGTCTCTTTTGCAACCTTTAAAAGGTATTGCACCAAGAAAAAAGTAATCACAATTGAAAATATCATCACCCCTATGGCAGGAGTTAAATGGTTGGTAACTTTTTCATGAATGGCTTTTAAAACTGCTTCATACATAATATAAAGTCCCGAAATCGTAATAACCGTTCCTTCAATAACAGCTGCAATTGCTTGTGTTTTTCCTTTACCATATTGAAAATCATCGGTCGCTTTCTCTTCAGATTTTTTAATGGCAAAAAAGTTAAAAATAGAAATAATACTGTCTAGTAAGGAATCAATTGCTGAGGCTAAAACCGCCACTGAACCCGAGGCAATACCTATAATAAATTTAACAAAAACCAAAACAATAGCAATACAAGTAGCAACAACTGTTGCACGTTTTTGAGGTGACATAAAAAATCCTTTCTTTTCCTCGGATTATACTTTTTTTTTATAAAAGTGATTAGAAGTATAAATATATTCACACACTATTATTAACAATAAAAATCAGTTTACATTAAATTCAAAAGTTATATAATAATAAATATTAAAAAATATTAAAAAATATAGTAAATTAAAAAGGAGTTTTTATGTTTAAAAAAACAAAATGGTTATCCATTACCCTAGCATCGCTTTTATTAACTGGTTGTGGAGGTAGCAATGATACCACCAACACCATTCCAACAATTATAGAATCAGAGAGTATTACCTCTCCCCTTGTTGAAAATAACACTACTAACACAACTTCACCTGTGGTTATTGAAAACAACACCACCAACACAACCCCTCCAACAGTTGAAAACAATACTACTGACACA
>DYMW01000018.1:17541-20268 GCA_020721385.1 Sulfurovum sp.
ACTACCAACACACAAGTAGCTTTAACCATTTATGAAGATGCTCAAGATGGTCTGGTTGATGGATGGGTAATTTATAAAGAGGACAATGAAACCAATATCTCTAATATTTATGATGTGGATAAAGCAAGTAATGTCATTAAACTAGAAAGAGGTGCAATGTCTGATACCTATTTTGTTCTTGGAGATAAAAACAGCAGTTGGGCAAATAATGATTCCAATACCATTCAATGGAGTATGAATACTACCAATACTTTTAAAATAACCATTTTGGTTAAAACAACCAATGGTACTCGATATATAAAATATGATGATTCGAACACCAATAGAGGACAGTATAAAGAAGATAGTATCCAATATGGGTTAGGTACAGCGTCTAAAGATGGTACATGGAAGACCTTTACTAGAAATTTAGCTCTTGACCTAAAAGATGCTAATAGAGGTAGCTTACTTCCTGAAATACAACAAGCTGAAGCCAACAATACGATTGTTTCTATTAATGGATTTAGAATTGATGGCAATATGCGTGTTGACAATATTGCTATGATTCAAGATGGAACCATAACAGAAGATACAAATACAACTATTGAGGAAATCCCAACTATCCCAAATCCTGTAGAAACAAATACAACTACGGTAACAGATCAAAATCAAACAATTGATATCAACGGAACCATAATCAATGTTAGCAACACAGCAGAGTTTAAATCTGCTCTTACTACAGCCCAAGATGGTGACACTATTTTACTTGCACCTGGTATGTATGACAACTTAAATGAGATTGTTATTTTACAAAACAACTTAACCATTGCTTCCCACTACCTTACAACAGGGAATCAGAGTTATATTAACTCAACCATTCTTAGAGGAACGGGTGATAAAGAGCATAGAATCTTTGATGGAAGTCGTGTAGCAGGTTCTTCTGAAAATATAAAATTTATTGGTTTCACCATTGATAATTCTGGCAAATTCATTACGTTTACCTATGGCAATGGAAACCTTGTAGACCACTGTAAAATTAATGGAATTCGACGTGACTCAATCAGTTTTGATACTGAAGCTGGTGGACAAGTACTCCATTGTATTATTACAGGTTCAGGAGATGATGCTCTTGATATTGATACCAAGCTCAAAGGAAATTTTGAATTTGCCTACAATCAACTTCTAGATTCACATGATGATGGAATTGAAGTTCACCAATGGGCAGATACTAAAGAAAAAATTGTAGATACTATGAGATACAACTTCCATGACAACATTATTAAAAACTCTGGAAAAGATGGTATTCAATTGATTGATTTTCATGATAAAACCAACAGAGAATTTACAATTAGTAACAACACCATTAGTAACTGTGGTCATGTAGGTGTGGGAATGATTTATGAAGTATCACAACATGAAGAAACAGGTTTTGTTGGGACAGACATGACAGAACGTGTTGTTGTTCGTGGTAATATCTTTGACAGCAATCAATACCATCTACTTGGTGGAGACAATATGCTTGTAGAGAACAACGAGTTTAAAAATGCAACCAACACAGCCATCAAACGAGTTAAAGGTGACAGTGTCATTCAAAACAATACTTATATCAATAATGCAAAAGATTTTGAAGACAGTAACAATTAAATCCAGAGAGAGAAACTATTTTCTCTCTCTTTTAACGACTAAAATGCACCATCTTAAACTTATCACCCATAATCGTAGGAGCTATCAGTGTTTTAATCTTATCTGCTTCTCGTAGATACTTCTCTTGGGTGGTTTGTTTGGCAAACTGTTCTAAAATATCAATAAGTCCAAAACGAATCAACGCTTTGGCCTGTGTCTCATAACCCTCTGTTTTAAACCCCATATTTTCAAAAGCATTTATGACATGACCAAAGTTGACATCATAGGTAATATCCGCCTTTTGAAATGCCTCAGCCAAAACCAACTCTTCATCAAATAGAGGAAAAGTTTTATGGTCTTGATAGACACGAATCGAAAAATCATTACGTACAAACTTTTCACCATAATCAAAACTGACAAAATCACACTTTTTAATGCCTTTTGCCATATTTTGAGCAAATGCTTCATACCCTACAGCCACTTCACCTTTGACTTGACGGTGAGTAGAAGCAAATTCAAGTAATTTATCATCGACCTCTCTCCACGTCACTATATTATTTTCAACAAAAGCCTGTTCACCATCTTTAATCAATTCACAAGGAAACGCATCAAAAATCTCATTGGCAACCAAAAAAGCATAATCAACTTCAACCTCATCGATGTCATTAAAATGGATAATCTGTATATCCAAACCAAATCGCTCTGCTATGTATTTCAACTGTGCTTTTTGCACCTCTGGTTGTCGCTCAACAATCCCAAATTTAAGCGTTTGTACCAATGTAGCATCAAGCGTATAAAGCCACTGAATCATATCGCAAAGCAAATATCCTTGATGTGCGCCTACTTCAATAAGCCAACCATGACGTTTAAAATTGTCTTGCTGTATCAGTTTATAAAAATGGTTTGCAATACTCGCCCCAAAAAAAGAGCTGGTACTCACCGCCGTATAAAAATCCCCTGCTTTACCTATGGCTTTAAAAGTTTTATAATAACCCTCTTTACCGTAAAGCCATTCGTTCATGTAGTTACTAAAATTCATTAGTGGATATCCTTTATGAAATTTATATCATGCATTATAGCAATATTTTTTAGTCGTATTAACATTTAAGGTATATTTTTAACTCT
>DYMW01000019.1:0-1494 GCA_020721385.1 Sulfurovum sp.
ATGAAAAAGTCAAAAAAGAGGGATTAGAACAGATTGAAGGGTATCAGAAACTAGATAAGGTTAACACCATCCCTAAACTTAGAAGCTTTTTGCTTATTGGCTCTAAGGATGGGGTGGTGTTTTTGGAGGTTTAGGAAGTTTACAGGTTACTTGTATCTTAGACCAAGAAGACAAAGTTTTAAAATCATCATTGAAATTTAATAATAATGAAGAGGGATTTGAAAAGATTCTTTTAGTTTTAAATTTTGGATTTACCGAAACCTTCTTAGGTTTATTAAGTACTTTTAAAGGTGAAAACTCGTATCTTTAATTTTTGACTAAACTTCTAACCCCAGAAAAAATCTTTATAACAATTAAGGTAACTGCACCTATCCAAAGTCCAACAATTAATTCACCTAAGAGCGTTGGTATACCTTTGAATAAATGGTGCAGTTCATGAATATTGTGTACAAAAATTCCTCCTGCTACCAAAAGCATGGCAATGGTTCCAATAATGGTTAAGGATTTTATCACTTTAGGTAGTGCTGTAATGAGAATTTCGCCAATGATTTGTAAAATTTTACTTTTACCATTGTTCATGGTTACCAGTCCATATCCCATATCGTCCATTCTAACGATTAACGCTACGATTCCATAAACGCCAATGGTGGCTAAAATGGCGATAAATGAAACCACCATAATTTGAACAGGTAAAGTTTTCTCCATTACGGTTCCTAAAGCAATAATCACAATTTCAATTGATAAAATAAAATCGGTTAGAATGGCTGATTTTATTTTATCTTTTTCTACACTTAAAATCTCTTCTTCACTCATGGGTTCAAAAGTTGTATGTTTTTCTTCTTGGTTGTGGGGTACAAAATATTCATAAATTTTTTCAGCTCCTTCATACGCCAAATAGATTCCACCCAACATTAAAATAGGAACAATAAGCCAAGGCATAAAGGCACTTAATAAAAAGGCTATGGGTAAAATAATAAGTTTGTTGAGGAGAGAACCTTTTGTAATTGCCCATAAAACTGGAAGTTCTCTTGAAGAAGCAAAGCCTGATGCTTTATCGGCATTGACAGCCAAATCATCACCCAATACTCCAGCTGTTTTTTTAGTAGCCACTTTACTCATAACGGCTACATCATCCATAAGTACAGCGATATCATCAAAGAGTGCGAAAAAACCTGCTGACATTTTTATCCTTTTATTTTATAATATTTTTTGGAAAGTATAGCATAATAGATCCTTTAATCGTTATTTTTGGTATCTTTTAGAGTATTACAAGTCTAATTTAATACCAAATATATAATTTTGGGTATCCATGTTTTCAGTGGTAAGTGCATCCAATTTGTGTCCATAATCGGTATAACCTACAAAAAATGACATCAATTCATTGTATTGATAGTTCACTTCTAAACCATAGGTAAATTCTGTTGATTTGTCTGAAATTTTTGCAAGTGTATCTTTGACAGTAAAATCTCCATCAACCTTGGCAAATCCAGCTTT
>DYMW01000019.1:1594-8483 GCA_020721385.1 Sulfurovum sp.
GGTTTCTTTTTTATGAAGCTTAAATCATCTCTCTTATGGCATAATATATACTTGAAAATCATATGAGGAGTTATTAATGTTGTCCATTCTATCAGAATTTAAAGGATTTTTTATGGCTATTGCTTTGGGAGTATTGTTTACTTTTGGGGCTTCTTTTGCATTTATACCTGTTCAGTCTTTGCTTATTGGCTTAATTGCGTTCTTGGTAACCCTTTGGACTAATGAAGCCTTGCCTTTGGGGGTGGTTTCGTTATTGCCCATTATACTGTTTCCCATTTTTGGAGTTTTGGAACTCGCTGCTGTGACACCCAATTATTCCCAATCTATTATTTTTCTCTTTTTAGGTGGCTTTATGTTGGCGATAGCCCTTGAAAAAGTGAGGTTGCATCTCTATTTTTCTTCAAAATTGTTAAGATTTTTCCCCAATACCGTGCTGGGTATTATCTATGCATTGGCAATTACCTCAGCACTTTTGAGTTCTATTCTATCCAATACCACCGTTACGTTGATGTTACTCCCTGTGGCACTCTATCTTAGCAGTAACAGTAAACTCAAAATTCGATTTTTATTGGCAACCGCTTATGGTGCCAGTATTGGGGGAATTTTAACCCCCATTGGTACGCCTCCAAATTTGATATTGATGGGATTTTTAAAAGAGAAGGGTTTACCTACGTTGGCATTTGGTGAGTGGGTTTATATGATGTTACCTATGGTGACAATAATGTTAATGGTTATTCCATGGTTGCTCTCTTTTGGAATACGTCATGAGTCGGTTGAAGAGATAGGTAAAGAAGCTGTACCCATTTTAGATAATCAACAAAAAAGATTGTATGGAATTTTAATTGTGCTTTCTTTACTTTTGATAGGCAATACTTTTACTAAAAAACTTTTTGGATTTAAACTCGATGAAACCATGCTTCTTCTTGGTTTTGGACTTTTGATGTTTGTTCCTAAAATAGGTTTTTTAATATGGGAAGATACGCGGCATTTACCCTATGAGATTATTTTTCTGTTTGGGGCAGGATTCTCCATCGCAACTGCTTTTTCTAACACGGGTTTGGCAAGTAGTGTTGCGGGTCGATTAAGTTTTATTGCCGATATTCCCCTATTTTGGATGTTTATTTTGGTCGCATTTGTAGTTGCATTTTCAACCGAGGTGACGAGTAACACGGCACTCACTTCAATAGCCATTCCCATTTTTTATGAGTTTGCCAAAGAACTGCCATCACAGCAAGGAGTGTTGTTGTTGCTGACTGCTACCGTGGCTGCGAGTTATGCCTTTATGTTGCCCATTGCAACACCACCCAATGCCATTATCATGAGCTCACGTGTTATTCCTATGCATGAGATGGCAAAAATTGGATTTATAGTAAACTTGATAGGGATAGTGGTTTTGGCGTGTGTGGCTTATTTTTTATGGGAAGTAATGATATAAAAGTGGATGCAAGACTCAAAATCATTGAAGTCTTGCAAATTATTTATGCGTAAATATCTTCTTTATTAAACTTCATGGCTAAAAGTGCATAGAAGTGCACCCTAAACTTACTTTTGTTGGATGTTCCGAGTTGTTCACAAACCTCTTTAATAGCGGCATCAAGTTCCGCATCATCATTGGTTAGACCCAATTTTTTCTTTAAAAAACTGTTTTTAACGGTTGTTAACTCATCAGCATTACTACACGCAACAATAGAAGTGCCTTTATTGTAAATTACAGGTCCTAATCCTATGGTTACTTTGGTAATAAATTCATCTGAAAGAGTGGTTAACTCTAATTTTTTTGCCTCAGCAATCATTTTTTCTATTACTTCATCTCTTTTACTCATTTGGAATCCTTTTTTTGGTTATTAAAAGATTATTATACTCTTTTTCACTTTGATTTTAAAAACCTAAATTTATTGCTTTTTAGTTACAATAAAAAAAGTAAAAAGTTAAGAAAGTTATAAAAATATGAAACATTATATTGTTGGAGATATTCACGGAGAGTATGCAACACTTTTAAAATTGGTAGAAGAGACACCGCGTGGGTCACGGTTAATTTTTGTCGGAGATTTGGTTGATAAAGGTCCACAGAGTGCACAAGTAATAAAATTTGTACGTGAACATAATATAGCATGTGTCATGGGGAACCATGAAGCGATGATGATAGAGTATGGAACAGCATTTATTGCTTCTATAGAAGAGGGTGAACCGATTACACAAGAAAATCTTTGGTTAGAAAATGGAGGAGTTGCGACATTGCTCTCTTATGGGTTGGTCTCATTGGAGAATCATAAGATGATACCGCATCCCTTTATTCATGAGTTTCTTTTTCAATTTAAAGAGGATATTGCGTGGCTCAAAAGCCTTCCAATCTATTTAGAACCCAAGGTAGAACATGATTCAGGTCGAAGGGTTGTTGTCTCTCATGCGGCGATTGGTTTGGTTTGGGCATTACGCGAAAATAAAGAGCATCATGAAGCTTTTATACAGCAGGTTCTATGGAATCGGAGTAAACCCACTGCCAATATTCCAATATTTAATATTTTTGGGCATACACCACATAAAAATGGTATTGATATTCATGGTCACTATGTCAATGTGGATACAGGATGTTTTATTACATGGGATAAAGCTTATGGACGTTTAAGTGCCTATTGTCTTGAAAATGGTGAAGTGGTATCGATAGAACGTGTTGGTTAATGAAGAAATATGACAATTTGAAATATTTTTAACTTTTCTTCATACTTTATGTTAAACTTATTCTAATTTAAATGTTTAGAAGGAGTGGTGATGATTCACAAGGTATCACAACACATTAAAGAATTGGAGTTTATGAAAAAATATCCCCAAGAGCTTTACAGTTTGGGGAATGAAAGTTTGTTATTGCGACCAAAAGTTTCAATAGTGGGTACAAGACGACCTTCGAATTATACACGACAATTTACCCATAATTTGGCAAAAGCATTGGTTCAAAGGGGTGTGTGTGTGGTGAGTGGATGTGCTATGGGGGTTGATGCCATTGCCCATTATGGAGCAGGAGTTGAAAATACCATTGCAGTGGTGGCAAACAGTTTGGATGTTCGATACCCTGCTATTAATCGAGGTTTGATACAAGGCATTGAAGAACATGGTCTTATGTTAAGTCAATTTCCTGCAACGTTTAAAGCAACTCCATGGAGTTTTGTGGTACGAAATGAGTTGGTGGTTGCCTTAGGTGATGTCTTGGTTGTAACTCAAGCTGATGAACAGAGTGGTTCGATGCGTTCGGTAGAGTTTGCACTCAAAATGGGAAAAGAGATTTATGTGTTACCTCACCGTTTAGATGAGAGTAGGGGAACCAATCAACTCTTAGCACAGGGGTTAGCCAAACCCATTTATGATGTAGAAGTGTTTGCTGATAAATATGGGGTTTCTCCACAAAATGAGCGGTTAGAGAAAGATGATTTTTTTTACTTTTGTCAAACCTCACCCACCCTTGATGACACCATTACAAAGTTTGGTGAACGTGTTTATGAAGCTGAATTAGAAGGAATTATTGCCATAGAGAATGGATTAATTCGTTTGGTCTAAAGTACTTTATTGTTAATGGAGGTTGGGTGAACGATTCTATTTTCATGTTCAAAATAGAGGTCATGTTGTTCAAAGTCAATATGGATTTTGGTTTTAATCAACTGCATTTCATGACCTTGTAACAGACTGTTTTCTAGGTTGTCACTGTGGCTTTTAATCCAAACGGGATAGGTACTGGTATTGAGAACCCAAAAATCAGTATAATCAATCTCTTCATCACGATGCTCTTGTACGCCATGGTTTTGGTTACTAGCGATACCTTTAAGTAGAAAAATATCATGATAGTAGGTATCAAGACATGTTTCATCAAGTAATTCACCTTTATCATTTCTGGAGACATAAGCGATAATGTCCATATTGTCATCGGTTTTTTGGTTAATGAGGGTGTAGAGTTCTTTTTTATTACAAATATCATCCATTCCTTTAAATGAGTAGTAGGTGTTGATGTGACCTTTTAAAATAATGTTTTGAAAGTTGTCAAAATAGAGCTGTTCATCGCGTATTTTTTTGGCTTTAATCATCGATGAGAGTTTACTGCTTAGGGTTTGACTCTGTTGTGAAATGGCTCGGTTGAGAATAGGGTCAATATGTTTGTCATTGAGTACGCCAATAAAGGTTAAAAAGTTGTTGAGTTTGGCACCAATGTAGTTTAAAAATCGTGATATAGGGTTGTTGACTCCAAAGCGTTTTTCGATAAGTGTAAGTAGATAACTGAGTGCAAAAACCTCTAAAATAGGAGCAAACCAAGAGTTGGTTAACCAGATAAAAATTTTGGCAACAATGACCCATAATGCTTTAAAAAAGCCAATAATTAAAACTTTTAACTCTACAAAAAGAGCAAAATGGGTGAGCAAATCGCTCATGTACATTACCCAAACGCCCAACCCTAATGGAAGGGTCACAATAATAAAATTTTTAATTTTGGTTTTAAAATTGATGGCTTGATAGTATTGGAAAAGCTCTTTAAAGGGTTCTTTAAAATGGCTAACAATATGTTTGTCAATCCATTTAGAGAGCAAGTTGTCAATAAACCAGCGTTTAATCCCTAATAATAGAGCTTGAATAATGGTCAGACCTTTGAGAAAAGAAAGAATTTTTAGTTTGCTTAGAAACCATAAAGAGAGCAGTGACGATTTAAAAACCAATACTACTGCAAAGATATATCCAATAAGAATATTGTACGATACAGGGTGAAAATAGTTCAGTAACATAAGCAGAACTATTGGCACAATAATGGCAATGAGTGCCTTGTATCTTCTTTGCATGAAAAGATTTACTGAATCTCTATATTATCAGTAGCATAAACACCTGTTACTGTTTTCCAAATAATCGAAGCGTTTAGTCCAATCCAAATAATAAAAGCAACACTAAGCGTTCCCGCCCAGCCCATTTGTTCAAGATTCGAAAAATCAATGAGTCCATATTGGTGAAGTCCCCATAAAAAAGCCATAATTACAACAATAACAAAAAGAGCTCCAGAGAGTTTAAGACTTTGAAAAATAGATTTAAGGGCTAAAATCCAAATACCAATCATTAAAATAATGGCAAACGGGGTAAATCCAGAAAGAATGTTGGCTTGGGTGAGATAGTTAATAAAATGGTAACCACTAGGGTTCCACGTTCCAAGTGAGAGTCCCAATGCAATGAGTAGGGTAACCCACCAACGTAAATGCGTCTCTTTTCCACCTTTTTTAGTGGTATTGGTGCTTGTTAGAACGTTTGGTATCATGGTTGTTTTCCTTATAATGTGTTGATAAAATGTAATGGCAATAATTATAGCAAATGAAAGAATAAAAGAAGGTTGAATCAAGAGTGTTTAAAAAAGATAGTTTTTTAAACGCTCTAAAAGGGAAATTATTTTAAAAGGGAACGAATGTCTTCATCAAGTTGTTCTAGGCTTATTTCACCAGGATAAGAGAATTCAGTAATTCCATTTTTAATAATCAAGGTATAGGGTAGAATTCCTGTCCAACCATAAGTACTTTGAATAAAATATTGTAAATTTGTTGCATTGTTTCCCTCGATAATGGGGTAGTGAATTCTATTTTGATTCATAAAATTACGTGCTTCACTTGAACTCATTGACTCTTGTGCGTGAATGGCAATAATCTCTAACTCTGTGCGATATTGACTACGAATTTGATTAAGGGCTGGTAACTCTTGAATACAGTGCAAACACTCTTTTCCAAAGATTTCTAGGATAATAATTTTATTACCAAATTCTGGAAATAGAAATCCATTTTTTTGCTCCACAATGGTAATGGGTTGACCTTCAATACTTTTTAGATGATGGGTAACATTGGATTGTTGGGTATTGTTTTGAGTAAAGGGGTCATTTTTAGATTGTTTGAGTTGATCAATGGTAATAAGTTCTTTGGTACATTTATTGTTTAAAGATGCTTTATCTAGGCACTCTACATCTTTATTGGTACTGCTTTTTTGAGTCTCTTGTGTAGTTGTTGTTTGTGGTGTTGTTGGAACAACATCGGTATTAAAATATTCAAAAAAACATCCACTGTTTAACAGCATGGTAGCTGTTAAGAGTGAAGCTTGAATGAGTTTGGTAGTTTTCATTATCTCTCCTCTTTTTTTATGATACTTATTATTTGTTTAACGTTTTAATCAGTTCCTCTAGCTCTGCTTGGGGTACAAAACCAGCTTTTACCTCTTGTACTTGTGCATTTTTATCTATAACAATAAGAAAAGGTATGGCTCCATTCCATCTTGCACGACCAGCAACATAGCTGATAAAATCTTCATTTTCTGAACCTGCAATTAAGTTGTAATTAATTCCTTTATCCGTTTTAAATTTTTTGAGTGCTTCTTGTGAATATTGTTGTGCTTCGATGGCAAAAATAGCAAGATTATCTTTGTATTTCTCTTGAAGTTTGATAAATTCTGGAATTTCAAGGTTACAGGGTGGACATTGGTGTCCAAACAGTACTAAAAAAACGACTTTATTTTTACATCCATCAAACTGAAGTCCTTCTGCTGTTTCGGTAACCTTGATTTTTGTGCTTTCTGTGTTGGTAAGGGTAAAGGTAACGGCTTTTTCAAGACCAGCATCTGCTGCTTGAATGAAAATTGGTGTAATGACCAAGAGAAGTGAGAGAAGTAATTTTTTCATTAGATTTCCTTTTTTTATAAGACATTAACATTAATTGTTAAAAGGTATTTAGTTGTGTTTTTGAAGAGTCATTATACCCAATAAATCATGTAATTATTGTGTAAGATAAAAAGAAAAGAGAGAATATAGAGTTTTTTACCCCTCTAAACCATAATGGAATAGAGAAGTTTGTTGGTTTTTAATCGTTGCTTTTGCTTCGACCACGGTCACCAC
>DYMW01000019.1:8583-12744 GCA_020721385.1 Sulfurovum sp.
CACCAGTACTACGACTTCTGTTACGATCATTACCACGACGGTTTCCACTACCAGAAGTACTACCTCTTTGACTTTTTGCTCGTTCAATAAGCAATTCAATCTCTTCTAATGAGAGACCGATAATGTCTTTACCTTTAACGCCAACTTCATTTTGAACCATGGTTGCTAATAAATGAGCAATGGCTACAATATCAATGTTATGTTGAAGTGTTTTTACCAGCTCTATGGCTGATGGAGTTACTTCAGTTTCAGTAATTTTTGTAATTAAATCATCATCTTTACGGTTTTGAACTTCTTGACGTGTTGGAATTACTTCGCTTACCATGGTTGTTCCAACATCTTTTTCAATTCTTTTGATGGTTCTAAGTTCATTGGGAGAGACCAAAGTAATGGCTTCACCTTTGTTACCTGCACGACCTGTTCTACCAATTCTGTGAACATAAGATTCAGAATCAAAAGGAATATGGTAGTTAAATACGTGAGATACATCACTGACATCAAGACCACGAGCAGCCACATCGGTTGCAATTAAAATATCAACCAAACTTTGCTTAAAGGTACGGATGGTATTTTCTCTTTGCTTTTGCTCCATATCACCATGAAGGGCTGCTACTTTAAATCCTTGAGATGTCATATACGATGAAAGTCTATCAACCTCTTTTTTCATACGACAGAAGATAATACATTTGTTTGGTGCTTTGTAGTCAATAAGTCTAAGCAAGGCATCATCTCTTTCATAGTCAGCAACCACATAGAATTTTTGAGTAATGTCGGTATTGGTTCGTTCACTTTTAGTAATGGTGACTGATTTTGGGCTATTTAAAATCTGTTCGGCAAGAATTTTAATCGGTTTGGGCATGGTTGCTGAGAACATTAGTGTTTGACGCTCTTTTGGTAAGAAAGTAAAAATGTTTTTAATCTCATCTAAAAATCCCATATCAAGCATCTCATCGGCTTCATCCAAAACAACAAAGTTTGGGTTTAAGCTAATTCTATTTGTTTTTAATAAATCTTGAAGTCGTCCAGGAGTTGCTACAATAATGTTGGCTTGGTTGATTCTTTCAATTTGCTTGTTATACGCAGCACCACCATAAACGGTTGCTGTTTTTAATCCTGTAGTTTTACCAAAACGGAAAAGTTCATCAGAAACTTGCATTGCAAGTTCGCGAGTTGGAACGATAACAAGTGCTTCAACACCTTTGTTTCCTTCCATCATTTGGATAATAGGTAGACCAAATGCAGCCGTTTTACCTGTACCTGTTTGTGCTTGACCAATTAAGTCATGTCCTTCTAATATAAGAGGAATAGCATCTTTTTGTACGGGACTTGGTTCTGTAAATCCTGCTTCTTCAATGGCTTGGTTTAGGGTGTCTTTGAAATTGAAATCTTGAAATGTCATGTGGTTACTTCTTTATAGTAAATTTTGTAGGGTACAGCATTGGCATATCTTAAAATAAAATCAGTGTATTAGTAAAATAGAATGTTTATTTTTTGTTATGGTGTCCTATGACCCCAATTTTTGCAGCTGATACCAAATTGTCATACGCTTTAATAAGCTTGACGTTTGAAATGCTTAGATGTGAGAGGCTTTGTATACTAAAGCGTCCTAAGAGTTATTGATATACTCTTGCAGAAATTTTGCGAATTATAGCGAAATAATCTAAATAAAGATAGTATAATTTATTTTTACTATAGGAGTAACTTATGAAAAGAAGAAATTTCACATTAATTTTACTGTTTTTATTGAGCGGTTGTAGCTTGAATGCGGTGAACAATACAGAAGATATGAATCAGGAAATTGTGTCAGAATCCATTTTAAAAGAGACCTTAGATGAGAAAATAGGTTCTATGTTTATGGTCGGTTTTATGGGAACTACAGCTCCTAAAAACAGTCAAATATGTAAAGATATTGCACAATATCATTTAGCAGGTGTAATTTTATTTGATGCCAATCCTGTCAATAAAAGTGAAGCCAAAAATATTGCCAATAAAAATCAAGTGGCACAATTAACACAACAGTTACAAGCGTGTAGTTATGATGGAAAATTGCTTATTTCGGTCGATCAAGAAGGTGGAAATGTTCAAAGACTTAAGTCAAAATATGGATTTTACGGAAACTTCTCGAAAGCAAGTGATATGAGTAAGCTTAGTGAAATTAGTGTAATTCAGCAGTATGATAAGATGGGAGAAGAGTTAAATTCGGTAGGAATTAACTACAATCTTGCTCCTGATGTGGATTTGGCAATTAACAAACAAAATAGGGTTATTTACCAATTGGGTCGCTCTTTTGGTTCAGACCCTAAAATGGTGGCAAAATACAGTTCTATTTTTATGAATGCCATGCACAATCATGGGGTTTTAACCTCACTTAAGCATTTCCCAGGGCATGGTTCATCATTGGGTGATACGCATAAAGGTTTTGTTGATGTTACAACATTGTGGCAAGAAAAAGAGTTAGAACCGTATCGTCTTTTGGCAAAAACAGCCGATACAGTAATGGTAGCCCATGTATTCAATGAAAAACTAGACCCACAATATCCTGCAACACTCTCCAATAAAACGGTTAAGGGATTGCTTCGAGAGAAATTGGGTTTTGAGGGTGTCGTTATTACCGATGATTTACAAATGGGTGCAATTAATCAGAAATATGGTTTGAAAAATACTTTAAAACTTGCCATTGGAGCAGGGGATGATATTTTACTCTTTGGAAATCAACTTTCGGTAAAAAGCATGGTATCAACCAAAACGTTGGTAGAAACGGTTAAAAGTTTAATCAAGAGTAAAGAGATAAATGTAGGTGATATAGAGAAATCAAATCAACGATTAGAGAAATTAAAAATGAAGTTGTATGTGTTTTAAAGGTAGGCAAAAGCCTACCTTATGAAACTATTGTTTTTATCTACCCAACTGCATGTGTCCTAAACCTTTATGTTCAGAGGGTTGTCTTGACGAAGAAGAATTTCGATTGTTTTGGAAACTACTACTGTTATTACTACTTCTTGGCGTTGTCATTCTTGCGGTGTCTCTGTTGGAGTTGAATCGGCTGTTGTGATTGAAATGATGTTCATTACTTCTTTGTTGTTGATTAAATTGGTTTCTTGGCATTCTTTGTTGCGTGTCAAATCGTTGTTGCGTAGAACGATATTCTTGACGATAGGATGAATTGGATTGGCGATGGTCAGTCGTCATTCTTGCATTATCTCTGTATCGAGTTGTAGGGTGAGAGTTTCTTTCATAATAGTGTCCATATACAATTTGATTGGGCTCACGGTAACGATGTGTACGATTCCAATTGTTGATAGAATGATGAGTATAAGCTCTATGATGGTGTCGATGAGGTCTAAAATATCCTCGACGGTATCGACGGTCATTATAGGTGAAATTTAGGGTATACAGAAAAAATATGTTGTTGAAAAAATATCCTGTAGTGTCATAATAGCCATAGTAATATCCATCATCATTATAATATCCTTCATTATCATAATTAAAGTTACTGTATCGTTGGTCATATCGCTGATCATCTTCTCTAAATGCTCTAGCGATATTGTCTGGAGAAACTCTTGTTGTTGTGGTTGTTGTTGTGGTTGTTTCAACAGTTTGTGATGAAGAGATTGGTACGCCTAAATTATAGTCAGCCCATAAAGAAGAGAATAGCAATGAGGTCATTAGTACAAATTTTTTCATACTTTATCCTTAGTTAATATTGATTCAATAATAGGAAAAATTTGTGTAGTATTAGTGTTATTATGGTTAAATATTGTATGCTTGTGTTATGAAAATAGCAAGCATAGATGTAGGATTAAAACGCATAGGTGTGGCACTTTGTTTGGATGGGAAAATTGTCTTTCCACAAGATGCCATTTTACGAAAAAATAGAAATCAAGCAGCCAGAGATGTTAAAGCATTTCTTAAAGAGTGGGAGATTGAACAGTTGGTTGTGGGTCTTCCTAAAGATGGTGCCAGTTCTGAGGAGATGGAGCGACGGATTAAACACTTTGTGGCACTGCTTGAATTGGAGAATATTGAAATTTTTTATCAAGATGAGCAAGGTTCTTCGATGGAAGCGAAAGAGCTAACTCAAGGCGTTTTTCGTCATAAACGTGATGGAAAAATAGATTCAATGGCAGCAAAAATTATTTTGGAGCGTTGGTTATGAAAAGT
>DYMW01000019.1:12844-20224 GCA_020721385.1 Sulfurovum sp.
TTGGCAACACGTTTAAAGTTGATTAATTAATCTTAAATATTTAACATGAATTTTACTTGGAAGGAGTATAATTTTAGCATGAAAAAAATTATTATATTAACACTATTATTAATGGTATTTGGAAATGCTCAAACGTATCGTTTGATATATTTAAAAGCAGGAGGAACATTGAATGTTCGTGATTCTTCTTTTATTAATAGTTCAAAGGTTGTGGGGAGAATACCAGCGTATGCAACAGACATTCGTGTGAACCATTGTAAAATTAATACCGATGGTAATGAGTGGTGTTATATATCCTATCCTATAGGTGGATCACATCTTGAAGGTTGGGTCAATGCGTATTATCTTTCTCCTGTAGAAGATAGTCCACGCTCTGAAGCACACATTAAAAATTTTTTAATGAACTATTATTTGGCTGACCAAGAGGACTTTTTAGATAAATTGGAGACCTTTTATGCTTTTCCACTACAACAATATTTTGCAAATAAAACCATTTCAAAAATGCAGTTGCGTTCACTAAAAGTCAATGAATATAAACGGTGGCCAAAACGTTCTTATCTCTTAACCTATATGAAAATATTGAAACGTCAAGTAAACTATATTGATGTTCAGACAACAGTTCGTTGGAATCTAAAAAATAGAGAAGATGATCAGTCGGGAAGAGATATTCAAAAACTCCGTTTGGTTTCAACAGGTGATCAATTTCAAGTTCTGGCCATTAAAAATTTAAAACGTGAAATATTTCCAAAACCTGAAATACCACAAGAGTTAAATGTAACCACACCTGAAAATAATGTCAGTCGTATAAACAATGAATCAAATGTCAGTAAAGAACCGCTTTATTATATTAAAGTGGGTAGTTTTTTTGGTGAGATTCAGCCATCTTATTTTGCAAAAATTACAGCAAGTGGATTTCATTATATGGTTAAAAAAGAAAAAATAGACAACAGTGTGGTTCAGCGTGTTTATATTGGACCTTACGAGTCAACCATGCAAACGGTAGAGGCACTAGCATTAGTTCGAGAAAAAATCAATCAGAGTGCGTATATTCAGACTCTTGTACCTTAATGGTCAAGAGTTTTAAATAATCAACATGGCGTCACCATAAGAGAAAAATCGATATTCTCTTTGGATGGCATCATGATAGAGTTCAAGGGTTTTTTCACGTCCAATAAAAGCTGAAACCAACATAATAAGCGTACTTTTTGGTAAGTGAAAATTGGTAAGTAGATGGGTTACTCTTTGGGGTTTATTGCTTGGATTTAAAAAGAGGTCACACTCTCCATGGGTTTTTTGGGTTCGTGTAAAGTACTCTACGGTTCGTGTTACCGTTGTTCCAATGGCTAAGATAGGTGTTTGAGTTTTTAAAAGTTCAGCACTCTCTTTGGGAATATCAAAATACTCTGAGTGCATTGGATGTTCTAATATATGTTCTACTTCTACAGGTTTAAACGTTCCTGCACCCACATGAAGGGTTATTTTATGTGTTTGATGTCGCTTTTGAAGGGCTGTAAAAAGTTCAGGTGTAAAGTGTAATGATGCTGTTGGAGCTGCCACTGCACCAGCATTTTTAGCAAAAAGAGTTTGGTAGTCGGTTTCGTCTTGCTCATTGTCTTGGCGTTGCATATAAGGGGGAAGAGGGATATGTCCAATTTTATCCAGTACAATGACCAACTCTTCAAATCGAATTATCTTATTGTGGTGGGTAAAGGTAACCACTCTTGATCCATCATTGTTGAGTTCTTTAACAGTGGCTATAAGGCTGTCCTCAAAAAAGAGTTCTGTTCCTATGGTCACTTTTCCTCGAATCAGAACCAGATAGGTTGTGGCATTCAAAGGTTTATTAAAGAGCAATTCTACTTTTCCACCAGAGGCTTTACTTCCAAATATTCGGGCTTTAATAACTTTGGTATCGTTTAGAAAAACATTACACGTTTTGGGGAGATGGTCGAGTAGATGTTTAAACGTTGTGTGTATAGTGGTATTGGTTTTACGGTTATACACCAACAGTTTGGCATGGTCTCTAGGATAGACGGGGGATTGGGCTATGAGATGAGCAGGAAGCTCATAATCATAGCTGGAGGTTAAAAGTTCACTATTCATTAATTATTTTTCATCATCTTCATCATTTTTTTCTTCTTTATAAGGGTTCACCATACGTACTAGAAAAATAGAGAGAACATAGAGAAAAGTTAATGGTGCAGCCATCAACAACTGAGAAATAACATCAGGTGGGGTTAATATGGCTGCAAATATAAAAATAATAACAATGGCATAACCAAAGAAATCTTTTAAACTTTTGTCGGTAATGAGTCCTAAAACACCCAGAAAAAATAAAATTACAGGAAGTTCAAAGGCTACTCCAAATCCAAAGAGCAGTTTGGTAAAGATATCAATGTATTCATCTAAGGTTTGTAAAAAGTTTACCAAACTACCTGCAAATAGCCATAAAAATTGGAAGCCCAATGGAATAACTATCCAATAAGCAAAGGCAGTACCTAAAAGAAACATGAGTGTTGATACGGTTACAAAGGGGATGACATATTTTTTTTCATTGTCATACAATCCTGGTGAAATAAATCCCCAAAGTTGCCAAAAAACAACGGGTAAAGAGGCGATGAATCCTGTAAAAATAGAGATTTTTAAGGCGGTAAAGAAGATACCAATACCACCAATAAAAGGGTCACCACTGACCACACCCATCAAAGGGGCTTTGGCGAAACCGATAATGGCTTGGTTAAATCCAAACGCAACAAAAGCAAAGACAATCACGACCAACATAGAAATACCCAATCGTTTTCTAAGGTCAGCTAAATGGGGTTTAATATCATCAAACATTATTTATTGTTACTCTCTTTCACTTATTTTTGTATTAATCTCTTCTTGGCTTAAGGTTTTTTTCTTAAACGTTATCGTTTCTTGTTTTGCTTCAATTTGGGTTGTAGCCGTTGCATAGCTTGTTGGTGGTGTTTGGGTTAATGATGCAAAGTTCTCTTTGACCGAATTAACACCATCGGTAAGCTCTTTCATGGGATTTCCATCAATATTTCTAAACCCTTTTAATTCCTTGGTCGCCTCTTCTAATTTGGCTTTATAGCTTAACGCTTCCGCTTTTAAATCAGCAAAATGTACCTCTTCATCCAATGCCCCTTTGGCATCCATTATCGCTTTTTTAGCACTTTTAATAAATTTTGCAACTTCTATCATGGCTCCTGGTAATTTATCTGGACCCAAAAAGAGTATTGCTACGATTGCAATCATCAGTATTTCTGTAAAACCCATTCCAAACATTGTATTCCTTGTTTTTCAATTGTTGTTATTTTACCGAAAAAGATTAAGATTTAGGGTAAAGCTTTATTTATCGGTTGAAGTTATGAATGCTTAGCTTAAAATATACAAAACCAACTCATCACTTAAAAAGAAATTTTGGTTTTTATAGAGATTTTTTTCTTTTACAAGTTTCTCTTTTTCCACCAAAAAATCCGCTCTTTTTTTCATTTCATTATTCAAAAGGACTTCATCTACGCCAATATTAGAACGTAAACCCAAAAAGAGTTTTTCTGTTAAAAGCTCTTCTTGCGTGATAGGCTCTTCATCAATCTGTAGAGGGTTGTTGATATACGCGTCTATATCGGTGGAGGGATAGTAACGGGTATTTTTTAAAAATCCTACAGCACCAGCACCTACACCCATATAATCTTTGAGTTCCCAGTAGCCTTGATTGTGTTGGCTTTGATAGTTTCCAAAGTTTGATATTTCGTAGTGTTTAAAGCCTTGTTTCGTAATCTCATCGGCAACAAAAAATGCCAAATCGTCATTGATTTGACGTACTGTTGGGGTTGAGGCAAATTTGGTTTTGGCTTCGATGGTGAGTTCATAGGCAGAAATGTGGTCAATGGGAAGTTTAAACGCTTGGTCAATATCGGTTTTGAGTAGTTCTATGGTATCACCTTGATGGTTATAAATCAAATCAAGTGAGAGGTGTCTAAACCCAATCTCATGGGCATTGTTAATGGCTTCAATGGCGTGTTGTGCTGAGTGGGCTCTGTTGAGTGCTTTTAATTTGTTCTCATCAAAACTTTGTACCCCAAAAGAGAGACGGTTTACCCCTAAGTTGTACATTCCTTCAAGCCATGTTTTGGTGGCTGAATTGGGGTTGGCTTCGGAGGTAATTTCAGCATTTTCTTGCAACAGTGGTTGAAGCAGTTCAAAAATTGGTGCATATAAAATTGGGTCAACAGTAGAGGGTGTGCCTCCGCCTATAAAGAGCGTTTCTATACTTAATGGGGTAACATTAAAGCGTTTGAGTTCATGTTTGAGTTGTTTTTCTAGGGCAACCATGTAGGATTTTCGGGTGTCAAATTTATCGACATAGCTGTTAAAACTGCAATAGTAACACTTTGAATCACAGTAGGGAATATGTAGATAAAGTAACATTTTATTTCACCACTTATTAATTAGTTTTCAGATAAAATTCTACCCAAATAATGATGAAAGATGAGTGAAGAAAATATGCAGACACCAAAGCGTTATCGCCCAAATGTCGCAGCTGTTATACTCTCTTCAGATTATCCACAGAAATGTGAATTTTTTTTAGGTAAGCGAAGCGATGTCAAGAATACATGGCAATTTCCTCAAGGTGGTATTGATGAAGGTGAAACTCCTGTTCAAGCACTTTTCCGCGAGTTAGAAGAGGAGATTGGATGTTGCAGTGTGGATATTATTGCCGAATATCCTGATTGGATATCGTATGATTTCCCTGCTGGTGTTATGGCAAGAAAAATGTATCCATTTGATGGACAAACTCAGAAATATTTTTTGGTGCAATTGCAAAAAAATGCTGAAATTGACTTGACTGCTTTTCATGACCCAGAGTTTGAAGAGTTTAAATATGTAAAGTATGAACAGTTGCTAAAAAAGGCAACTTATTTTAAAAGACGCGTCTATAGACGTGTTATAGAACATTTTGTAAGAGAGGGACATATAGTCGATGTTAATAGTGCATAAATATGGTGGTACCAGTGTTGGGAGCCTAGAGCGAATTGAAAATGTGGCTTCACGTGTGGCAAAAGCCAAAAGTGAAGGCAATGATGTGGTTGTTGTGGTTTCAGCCATGAGTGGAGAGACCAACAAATTGATTGCGTATGCCAATCATTTTTCAGCAACACCTTCTAAACGAGAGATGGATATGTTGTTGAGTTCTGGTGAAAGAGTGACCGCAGCACTTCTTGCCATTGCTTTAAAAGAGAATGGTGTTGATGCGATTGCCATGACAGGTCGACAAGCAGGAATTAAGACTGATAATGCACATATGTATGCTCGAATAGAATCAATTGATGCTTCTGCTATGCAACATGAGATTGCTCTGGGTAAAGTAGTGGTGGTTGCTGGTTTTCAAGGGATTACGGAAGATGGTTCTGTGAGTACTTTAGGACGAGGAGGCTCTGACCTTTCGGCTGTTGCCATTGCAGGGGCTTTAAACGCAGATGCATGTGAAATTTATAGCGATGTGGATGGTATTTATACCACCGACCCACGTATTGAGTCAAAAGCCAAAAAGATGGACTTTATTTCGTATGATGAGATGTTGGAGTTGGCATCACTTGGGGCAAAAGTTTTACAGAATCGTTCGGTAGAGTTGGCTAAAAAATTAAAAGTTAAAATCGTAGCAAAAAGTTCTTTTTCAGATGCAGAGGGAACAATTATAGGAGAGGAAGAAGAAGGTATGGAAGCAGTATTGGTAAGTGGTATCGCCTTGGATAGAAATCAAGCAAGAGTAACAATTAGAGAAGTATCAGACAGACCAGGCATTGCCGCTGAGATTTTTACAAAATTGGCAGATGAGCAGATTAATGTGGATATGATTATTCAAAATGCAAGTAGTGCAGGTATGACCAATTTGGGTTTTACCATTCCACAAAGTGAATTGGCAGGAGCAAAAGCAGTTATCGAAGCATTTGACCATGATATTGGTGGAATGGATTTGGATGACTCTGTATGTAAAGTATCGGTAGTGGGTGTGGGAATGAAATCTCATGCTGGTGTGGCTGCTACAGCATTTTCGGCATTGGCAAGAGAGAACATTAATATTGAGATGATTTCAACTTCTGAAATTAAAATTTCAATGATTATTGCTGAAAAATATGCTGAATTGGCTGTTCGTACCCTTCATTCTGTTTACAATTTAGACAAATAGTCTTATGACATCTCTATTAAATTGGACATTAGAGACAATTAGAGAAGAGGACTCTTCTTTTTCATGGATGGAAGAGTGCCGTTATGATTGGGTACCAATTGTTCAAAGTGCTGTGACTAAAATTTTAGAGGGGCAAACCATACTTATTTTAACAGATGATGCACGGGGGTGGTATGCCAAGTATGTTGCGAGTAAAATGAACAATTTGCAAAATGACCGACCTTTTTTACCTGTGTATACTCTAAAATCAATGTTTCCCAATCTTGATAAGATGAACAATACTCAAGAGTTGGATTTACTTGAAGATATGCTTGAAATCTCCTATCCCAATGGATATTTTATTTGGTACATTGGTAGTGCTGATAGTACCTATACCAAGTTCGTATTTAGAAGTGATGAAAATCTTTTATGGATTATTGATGGGGATGTTCCCAATAGCTTTTATTTACGTGCTGGACACTCATCATTGGACATTAAAATGATTCAACTCTTTAAACTCTTTAATAAAACGATTGATGCCGCACTCTTTGGCGAAGTAGCCCTAGACTAATGCGTTTGGCATCAGGCATTATTGTCACCCACAAGCCCCAAGCTATGGTGGCACAATTAAAACTACTCAAAACCACAGAACTTTTTACTTTTATAGATACCGAAGCCAAAGAGTTTTTGGTTGAACACGCCCAAGAAGCAATTAGCAAAGCTTATATTGCAAGTGAAGAACTCAATTATATTATTTTAATTGCCCCACGTTTTTCAGTCATTGCCCAAAACAGATTGCTTAAAATTTTGGAAGAACCACCAAGAAACAAAGCGTTTATACTGATTACCGAATCCAAATCTTCTCTACTTGACACCATTCAATCGCGTCTTCCTGTAACCGTATTAAATGATGCCCAAAGTGAAGAGCAATTCGATTTGGACATTGCCAATCTCAATCTTGCCAAAGTTTATACCTTCATTCAAGCACATTCCAGAGCATCCGTCCTAGAAGCTAAAGAGATGGTAGAAAAAATTTCACTTCAAGCGATAAAATCACAAAAATACAATTTAGACGAGTCAACGTTAAAACTCTTTTCTGATGCGATTAAAGCTTTAGAGGTAGGTTCGCCTACAATTTTTATTTTAAATACGGTACTTTTAAAATTGTTGGCTAGGAAGAGGTAGGTTAAGGTTGGGAAAACCAA
>DYMW01000020.1:0-18750 GCA_020721385.1 Sulfurovum sp.
TTGTCTTAGTCAACATCCTGAAATTTTCACCTATCAAGCAACGATGTATAAGGAGAAAAAATAATGTCCAATACTTTACGCAAAGCTTCTGTAAAAGGAAGTTTTTATCCCAATACCTGTACCGAAATCAATGCCTATGTGGATATATTTAACCGAGAATTTGATAAACACACCATTCCTAAAGAGACACGTTTTATTGTTCCAAGAGCCATTCTTGTTCCTCATGCTGGATATGTTTATTCTGGTTTTACCGCCAATTTTGCCTATCGATTTTTAGAAAATGCTCAACCCAAACGGATTGTGGTGATTGGACCTTCACATCGTTATGGTTTTAGAGGAATTTCAGGAAGTTTTTATGACGCGTTTGAGACTCCTTGTGGAAACATTGAGATTGATAACCCCTATCTAACCACTTTGGCAAAAGCATTTAATATTGAATTTCAAGAACAAGCCCACCGAAATGAACACTCAACCGAAGTTCAAATGCCATTTATACAACACTATTTCCCCAATATTCCTGTCATAGAGTTGGTTTATGGAGACTTTTCACCTCAAAAATTGAGTAGTATTATTGTGGCATTGCTCCAAAATTCTGATAATGTCGTGGTGATTAGTTCTGATTTGAGCCATTTTTATCCCCTTGAAGAGGCACACAATCATGATAACGTTTGCTTAACAGCGGTTGCCAAATTGGATACAACACTGATTCATCAAGGGTGTGAAGCGTGTGGAAACATTGGTATAGAAGCCATGATACTGGCAAGTCATAGTTTAAAACTTCAATCCAAACTGCTTGATTATCGTACCTCAGCCACCGCCTCTGGTGATGAAAGTAGTGTGGTTGGATATTTATCGGCGATGTTTTATGCATAGTCTTTTCTATTATGATGATCAATACGCAGGGGTAAGTCGTAAAGTGTTAAGTAAATAAATCCGCTCTTTCATACTTCTATGCTAAAATTTACACCATGAAAAAATATTTACTTATCTTAATTCTTCTTACCTTTTGGTTAGAGGGACAAACCTTTAACAGCATAGAGTTTCGCGGTGATGTTGATGGCATCATTGGCGAGTTTGACCGAACCACTTTACTCAAGATTTGTCATATTGAATATCCTCCGCTTTATAAAGTATGGAAAAAAGACCCTGTTTTTAAAAGTCAAGAGATAAAGGGTTTTGTTGATAATATTACCGCGTATACACACAGTATGGGGTATTATCGTTCAAAAGTAGAAGCCACAACCACTGACAACAGTATTGTCATAACCATTCAAAAAAATGAACCCATTAAAGTAGCATTGATTAATATGAGTGAGGAGTTTAAACCTTTCGCTCTTTTTAAGCAGGGTAAACGGTTTAAAACCACCGATTTTACACAAACCAAAAAAAAGATAGTTCGATACCTTGAAGAGCATGGTTATCCTACCTATACCTTAAAAGCCAAAGCCTTAGTGGATGTGGATGATTATAGAGTTGATATTAATATGAGCATTGATAAAGGAGTCAAACGGTATTTTGCTCAAACCGATATTAACAACAGTTCTAAAATAAACAATGAACTGATTGCTGAGAAAATTGTTTATAAAGAGGGTGAGTTGTATGATGTTTTAAAATTGGAGACCAGTTATGAAAACATTTATCAGTTGGGTGTTTTTGATCAGATTAAAATGGAAGCAGATTTTAATCATACAGATGGAAAAAGTCCTATTAACCTTACGTTAGAAGAGGGTAAAACCAAAGAGTTTGCTTCGAGTTTGGGTTACGATACACAAGATGGGATGCGAGGAGGAGTTGAGTACATTGACCATAATTTTTTTGGAAATTTACGAGAGTTTCGAGCAGGTGCAACCATAGCAAAACGTGGATATACGATACCCATAGTTATTTATGACCCTTATGTTCAAACGCCTCTGTTGGGAAAAATAAACGTAAAAAATGAGTTGGGGTACAGTAGGTGGGATTATGACAGTTATGTTGAGAATCTTTTTACCGAACGGGTAACGGTGGGAAAATCGTTTATTGGACTTGACCATTTTTTTGGGTTTCAAATGGAACATTCTGAAATAAAATCGGGTATTCCAGTCTTTTTAAGTGGAAACTATCTGATTAATTCGCTCTTTTATCGGGTGGTTATTGATAAGCGTGATTCCCAAATGGATGCTAAAAATGGATACTACACTTCCTTATATGCTGAAAAGTCCATGAAACAGATAGGTTCAGAGCTGGATTATGTAAAGTTGTTAGCCGAAGCACGGTACATTAAAGAGTTTGCTCCAATGGTGTTTGCATTTAAAGTAACGGCAGGAACCATTTCAGAGGCGACACCACCGTTTAAACACTTCTATTTAGGAGGAGCGATGAGTAACCGTGGGTATGAGTATCGAGATTTAGGAGTGCACTCGGCTGGGTATCCTATTGGAGGATTGAGCGTGATTGATGGCTCGTTTGAATCACGCTATTATGTGATGGATGATTTATCGGTGGTGGGGTTTTTGGATGCCTCAAAAATATCCCAAGAGGTGAATGACTTTACAGGTAAGTGGTATTCAAGTTACGGTATTGGTTTACGTTATCTAAGCGTCATTGGACCATTGCGTGTCGATGTTGGGTATCCGCAAGAGGGTGGTTTTGCACTGCATCTTGGAATAGGACAGGTATTTTGAAAAAATTATTATATATAACCTATCAACTCCTAAAATGGATTCTTCTAATATTGCTTTTTTTATTGGTTTTTCTATTTTTTATGGTTGAGTCACCTTCGTATGTGTTGGAGTTGCTTAAAACCCCACTCAAAGAGCAAGGCATCAGTTATGATACGATGCAAGGGGGATTTTTATCGGGGTTTGTACTCACAGAAGTGAACTATCAAGACAAAGCCAAAATAAAAGAGGTGCGTTTAAAAGTTGATGTTAACGCTTTGAAAAACAGGATTCTTATTGTCGATAATGTGATACTTAAAGATGTTCAGATTGATAAAGATTTTTTAGCCTCACTGATTGATGGCAACAGTAGCCAAGAGACAAACAGCAGTACGGAGGGTACTTTACCTTTTGATAGGGTGTTGGTAAAAAATGCCGATATATCGTTGGAGAATACAATTTATCAAGGGTATAAAGTCAATCATGCTTGGCTACAGATTAAAAATGTACGTTCTGATTTAAAAACAAAGCATCAAGCAGAAGTGACTTTTTTACTTGATAGCAATGTTACACAAGCCGATATTAAAGGGAAATTTAAAAATAACACCTATGATTTTGTTGTCAATATTGAAGGAGAGAAAGTATTTTTAGCCCCTTTTGTAACCGAACAAAATATTCATTTTTTATCCAATCCAAAACTCACCATAGAAGCCGAGGGAAATTTGGATGAGGTCGATTATAAAGTAACCGTGCATCGTTTGGATTTAAAACAGAATGAGAATACCCTAAAGAGTCAACTGCTCAATGCCTTTGGTCACTACAGCATTAAAAACAACGATTTAAAGACCATACTTAAAACCAAACTCGATTCCAATATGGCTCATTTGAATTTGGATGCGGATGCTCATGTGGATTTAGATGATATTAATCATACGTTAACCTTTGATTCTCATACCACCATAGATGCCCATGATGGTTATTTGAATCAATTACTCAAAGATGCCAATGTGACGCTGAGTGGAGATACCAAGATAACGTTGGATGCCAAAGGAGGTATGAACGCGTTAACCGCACAGCTCAATGCATCGGGTCATGTTTTGGCACAAAAGATACTTTCTGCAATGACAATAGAGACAACACCCATCTCTTTGAATTTGAAAACCCATCAGGTTGAGGGAAGTGTCAAAGTAGACTCCAATGCTAAAAATATGGTGTTTAATCTCAACAGTAATTTTGTGGGTGATTATATGAATCCGAAAAAGTTAAAAACCAAAAGCAGACTCAAGGTAATGCAGTTTAATGCTTTTTCAGTCAATTTAACCTCACTGGTTCCGTTGATGTTAAATGTAGACAACAGTGAATTAGGAGCCGTGGTCAATTTGGATTCAAAGAAGATTCAACTCCATGTCAAGAGTAGCGATTATGATAAGGTTGGCTTTGATATTCAAACCGATAAACTCTATCTTTCGCAAATCATAACGTTACCTCCTGAAGTAGAGAAAAATTTTATAAAACTTGATCTTAAAGGAGATGTAACCCTTTCTAAAGAGTATTTTAGCCTTAAGGGTGTGGTTGAATCGAATCAAAAGTTTAAAGCCAATATTCATGCCCAAAACAGTGCCAAAGGGTTGGATGCCCATATTGCTACAGAGCATTTAAAAATAGATGCCCAAGGCGATGTGAAAGCCAAAAAGATGCAATCGACGGTTGCCATTGATTCGGTGTTGGAATTGCAAAAAGAGTTGGTACGGCTCTATCCCTTTACCCTGACCGAGGTGGATGGTCCTTTGTTACTCAATACCTCGCTGAATGGCGAAGCGGTTCATGCCCATATTGTTTCGTCAAAATTAAAGCTTGAAGATTTTAATATTGAAGCGATAGATATTGATGCTGACTATAAAGATGAGCTGGTAACGTTGAATCGATTCAATTTAAAAACCACAGGTCTTAAAGATAAAACATTAAATCAATCTTTTTATTTGAATCAAAAAGGATTAATACATTTAGGTGAACAACGAGATGTAGTGTTGGACATTCATCCCAATATTTTTGTAACCGCCAAAGGGAATGCAGAGAACTTAAACGGAAAGTTTACCATTAAAAAATTGCCATTGAGTTACCCAGATTATGGAAGTGTGGTCTTAAATTGCGATATAAAGTATCAGCAAACAGGGCAGAAAAAAAAGATTTTAGGAAGCATTGATTTGGAGAAGTTAAAACTGATGTATGAAGCCAAATTTTTAGACCCCGACAATGACCCTGATGTGGTGGTGATTACGAAAAAAGATAAAAATAAAAAGCCAAAGAGTGATACTTTTTTAGAAGATACGTTTATGGATATTGCCATTTATGCCCCTTATGCCCAGTATAAAACACGTGATATTGATTTAAAGTTTAATGTCAATGTTCGTGCAAAAAAAGAGTTTGCAAAGAGTGTAAGGGTATTGGGAAAAATTGAAAATATCGAAGGTCGAGTCGAACAAGCACCCAAACTCTTTACCGTGGTCAACTCCAACATTGTCTTTACAGGAAGCAAAGAGATTAATCCACTACTTGACATAAAAGTAGAACATGAGTTACCTGATATTTTAATTAATATCGCCATTCATGGTGATGCCAATCGCCCAAAATTGGATTTTAGTTCAGAACCACTGTTGCCTAAAAAAGAGATATTGTCGTATTTACTTTTTGGAGTCTCCACCGCAAGTATTGGAAAAGGTGAAGCTTCCTTGGGACGAGAAGCCCAACTTTTTATTATGAATCAAGCGGCTAGAGATTTGGCTTATGAAGTAGAACTCGATAGAGTGTTTGTCAAAGATGATGGAACAGGTGAAGGTTATGCCGTGCAAGTGGGTAAAAAAATACGCGAGGACACCATGTTTGTAATAGAAAACAGCCAAGTAGGAAACGCTTATATCTTAGAATATGATGTGAATAAAAACATCAAAGTAGACATAGGACAACACCAAAAAGCGGTGCCATCTCAAAGTATGGATGTGTTTTTTAGAAAGAAGTTTAAATAAAAGAGTCTATCTCATCTGAATCATACGGCGAACTTTTTTGACCTCTTTTAGGTGAATCCATGCTTCAATGGTTTCTCGTTCGTCATTCATTGTTACTTCTCCCCACGGAGAGATAATGGCGGATGAACTTGCCATATCGTCATCGGCTGAATTGCTGACCACCACAAAGGTTTGATTCATAATGGCTAACGCTTGTGCAAGGACTTCTAAATGTTTTTTACGGCTTTTTCCCCAACGTGCAGGAACAATCACCATATCGGCTCCTTCTATCTGTTGCCATAAAGTTTTGAAGCGTAGTTCAAAACAGATGAGTAGGGCGTAAGTGACTCCTTCTATGGTAAATTTAACAATGGATTCTTTTTCTCCTGCTTTAAAATAATGCTCTTCATCTCCAAGTGTAAAAAGTTTGTATTTGTTTTGGGTGTGCACAATTTGATGGTTGTGCAGTACAATGGCTTGATTAAAAAAGTGATTGCCTTCTTTTTTTGTTAGGGTTAAGATGACTATTTTATGGTGAACCACTTCTAAAAGTTTTGCTAAAGCCACATCATAAAAAGAGGCTACCTCTTCAAAATGTTCATAATCAAAATTGGTCAAACAGAGTTCTGGAGCAACAATTAAATGGGCTGGGCTGTTGAGTATGTGGGTTATGAGTATGTCTAAATTTTCTTGATAGGTGGGAGCGGTTTTGAGTTGTAAGGAGGCAACCATAAAGTTGCTCTCTTGTTGAAATGATTTAGACATAAGGTTTAAAAATCATCCAAATCCAAACTTCCTTTGGAGTAGTTGGTGACATTACCTTCAAAGAAGTTTGTTTTTTGGTCATTGAATTTTGAGAAATTGTCTACCCATTTAATAGGATGGCTCACATTGTAAATTTTCTCCATACCTACAGCGGTCAGTCTTTCATCGGCTAAGTATTGAATGTATTGCTCAATAATATTGTTGGTTAATCCTAAAATTTGTCCTTGGGTGATGTATTTTCCCCAATCGCTCTCTAACTGTACGGCTTCTTTAAACATGGCATAAATTTCATCGTTAAATGCTTTGGTAAAGATGTCTGGGCGTTCTCTTTTGGTTGCTTTAATCATGTTCTGAAAGAGTACCAAATGGGTCACTTCATCTCTTTGAATAAACCGAATCATTTGTGCCGAACCCAACATTTTTCCTGATCTTGCCAAGGTATAAAGATAGGTAAAACCAGAATAGAAGTAGATACCTTCTAAAATTTGGTTGGCGAACATTGCTTTAACGATATTGACATCATTGGGATTGGTACTCAACTCTTGATAGACTTTGGCAATGGCATCATTTTTGGTTTTTAACATCATGTCATTTCGCCAAAGTTGATAAATTTCGTTTGAGTTTTGTGAAATGGTATCCACCATAACCGCATAACTTTGTGCGTGTAGAGCCTCTTCAAAAGATTGTCTTACCAACACCAAATTGATTTCAGATGCCGTAATAAAAGGGTTTACATTATCAATTAAGTTGTTGGTTTGTAATGAATCCATAAAGATTAATTGTGCAAGTACTTTATCATACGCCGTTTTTTCTGCATCGGTTAACCGTTTATAATCCCCAACATCTTGGGTCATGTCAACTTCTTTAGGGAACCAAGTATTGTTTAACATTACTTCCCACAGATTGTATGCCCATTGGTATTTAATATCATTAAGCTCAAAAATTCCAGTAGGGTCACCACCAAAAATTTTTCGATCAGATGTTTTCTCTTTCGAGCTGGGGTTATATATTTTTTTTCTATCCATATTCTATTATTCCTCTGATTAGTAGTAAGTCTTGTAACGTTTTATTTGACTTTGAACTTAAAAGTGATTATACAATCCAAAATTTAAATTTTGGCAATAATAACTTTAGATACTTTTAGCTAGAGTAGAATTATGAAAAATTGAGGGGAAAAATTTAACTCGATAGCTTCATACCGTTTCTTGCGAAAGTGGGAGATTATAGTGTATGAAATATGAAACCATCTATGAGAGTCACTCAGGAAAATATTGAGGAGAATATTATGACTCTCATGGTGGCAGTATAACAATTCAACGTGTTAAAATCGTGAAAGGTGAAAAAGTTAAAAAGTATGCAACTTAATTATTATATTTAAAATAAAGTTTAAGTTTAAAAATGTTAATATTAAACATAAACAAACAATTTAAGTTTAATATTATGACAAGGAGACAAAAATGTATGATTTTAGCTACCCAATCAATGACAATCAACGATTTAATATCTATGGAAGCCTTCAAGAAGTCTCTATAGAGAGTGATTTTTATCAAAAAATACGCAATACTCTTTCTATAGTGGTTATTACCCTTGTAGTTTTTATGGCAGGAGTTTTTTCATTAAAGACCTATCAACAGTATCAATATGAAAAATCCATAATGGTTAAAACCATACATTCTCCTACCAAAGAGTATCCCATCGAGGTAACCCATTTAGAACTGACCAAAGCCATTACCAACAGTGTGGTTAAAAGTCTTCAATCAAAGTACCCGACCAAAATGCTTAATGATCAAGAAATTAAACACATTATTAAAAAAGTTGTAACCAAAATCGAAATTGACCCTGCACAGGTTAAACAAACACAAAACTAGGAGAATATTATGTACTACAACATCAATGACACCAATAATAACGATTACTATAACAGTTATAAAACAGGCTTATTTGAAAAGGCTAACCAGCAATCGAATTTAAATCGTAATCGTACAATAGCTTTTGGTCTTTTACTGCTCATGCTTATAGGAGCAGGTTACTATTTTTTTAATCAATCAAGTAGTACTAAAAGTAAGGCTCCAAGCATTAAAATAGTTGAGGCAACAGAGCCATTGGTTGAAAAAAATATTCCTACTCAACAGGCAACAACAACCAAAGTCGATACATCAAATTTGTCAGCGAAAGATATTGCATTAATTGTCAATATTATTATGCAACAAATGAATGAGAAAAAAGAGCCAACCACCATCAACAGTGAAGTAAAAGCAGTTGATAGTTTGGAGCTTGAAAATGAACTCAATAAGGTTTATGATGCCAAAGTGGTTAAAAACAGTCAAAATTTAAAAGATACCAACTATTACAATAAAGTGGTGATTGGCAATAATAATGGTCAAGATAATGTGGTTGAAGATGAACAGACAAAATTACGTGATGCATTAAACAGTGTGATGGAGGCAGAAACAGATACGACCATGCAACCGAGTTCTAATTATACGACATCAATTAACAAAGAGGTGGGTACACGTTCTAATGAGATGCGAATTATTGTGGTACAACAAGGAGATACCCTTTCTAAAATTGCCGAAAAAGCGTATGGTGATTATGAACAATATATTAAGATATATAATGCCAATCCTGAAATATTGAGTAACCCCGATCAAATTTACGTGGGTCAAAAAATACGTATTCCAGAATAAAAAGAGGCTTCCTAAAAAGAGGAAGCCTTATTGTAAAGAAGTGCTTAAAGTCCAGCCAATCTAATTGCTTCAGTTTGAGCATGGGCAATGAGTGGGTCAATAACCAATTTTAAAGTTCCATCATTCATAATTCTGTCCAGTGAATAGAGGGTTAAATTTATTCTATG
This sequence comes from Sulfurovum sp., assembly GCA_020721385.1. Lineage (GTDB taxonomy): Bacteria > Campylobacterota > Campylobacteria > Campylobacterales > Sulfurovaceae > UBA1140. The sequence continues at coordinate 9,261 of DYMW01000020.1, forward strand.
ATCGGTTAAACGGTTTTGTGGATAGTTGTAGGTTCTAATTTTTTCAGAACGGTCACCTGAACCAACTTGGAGTTTTCTTTGTGCTGAAGTCTCATCAAGTTGTGCTTGAAGTTGTGCTTCATAAACCCTCGCCTTTAAAACCTTCATTGCTTTTTCTCTGTTTTTGTGTTGAGATTTTTCATCTTGAATGGCAGCCACGATTCCTGTAGGAATGTGGGTTAATCGTACAGCTGAGTCAGTAGTGTTAACCGATTGTCCACCACATCCACTTGAACGGTAAACATCCATTTTAATCTCATTGGGTTTAATATTAATCTCAACATCATCGACTTCAGGAATGACGGCCACGGTAATCGCCGAGGTATGCACCCGTCCTTGTGTTTCAGTATTTGGAACCCTTTGTACTCGGTGAACTCCAGCTTCATATTTAAGCTGTGAATAAACGGCTTCACCTTTAATTTGGGCAACCATCTCTTTGTATCCACCTGCTGTTCCATCAGATGAACTTACAATTTCAACTTTCCAGTTCATAACTTCTGCATAACGTAAATACATTTTAAATACATCCGCCACAAACAAAGCCGCTTCATCTCCACCTGCACCTGCACGCAATTCTAAAAAGATGTTTTTGTCATCATTTGGGTCACTTGGAAGCATTAAAATTTTAATCTCTGCTTCTAAAAGAGGCAGTTTGGGTTCAAGTTCATTTAACTCCTCTTTTGCAAGGTCACCCAGCTCTGCATCGCCTAAAAGCTCTTTATTGTCAGCAATGGCATCAGCAGTTTCAATGTACTCTTCGGCTTTTTCAACCAATTTTGCCAGTCCTGATTGTTCTTTTCCCAAAGCAGTCATTCTTTTTATATCACTAGCGATATCAGGAGCACTTAAAAGAGTATTGATTTCTTTGTAACGGTTAATAAATGGTTGGAGTTTGTCTTTAAACATGGTCAAAACCTAGTAATGAATTTTATGAAGTTAGGAAAAGGTTGTAGATAAAACCCATGAGGTTTTAGTCTACAAAAAAAGGGAAATAAACTTATGCAGCTTCGATTTTGTTAACAAGTAAGTTAAGTCTACTTACTTTTCTAGCAGCACTACTTTTTTTGATAAAACCTTTACTTACCAATCTATGAATTTGTTTGTTGGCAATTTTAAAAGCATCTGCTGCTGCTGGTTTGTCATTTGCTTCAGCTGCTATCAATACTGCTTTAGTAATGTTTTTAATTCTGGTTCTGTAGTATCTGTTTCTCTCTGTTCTTGTAGCAGTTTGTCTGATACGTTTAATCGTTGACTTGTGATGTGCCATGGTGTTATTCCTTTGTTAAGTAACTGTTTTAGGTGTTAGCTCTGTTTATAAGAGTCTATAATTTGGCGAATTTTATCAGAAAGAATCTTTGTTCTTCTTTATTCTGTGGTTTTTATCGCATAATTTCTATAGATTGGTGAAGAATTCCATTGGTTTTTAAACTATTTTCACGCTCTATTAGCTCATGTTCTCGTGCTTTTAGTGCCTCTTCCCACTCTTCTATTTCGAGTTCATGCTCTTGGAGTTGAATCTCTTTTTGATTGGTTTCTTCAAGATATTCAGACGCTTTTTCTTCTTCAGATAAAGCGGTTTGTATTGTTGATTTGAATGTGTTTGAAGGAGAATTCCCTATGTCTACAAATCTTGATTTAACAGCAGAGTTTCCATGGTTATCGGTGGCTAAGTAGATAATGAGGTATCGACCTTCTTGGTTTTTATTGATACTTTCTGTACTCGTTACCATGACTTCTCCATCTTCATTGTCAATCGCTTTCACCCCTGGTTCAATAAACTCTTGACCCTTTTTTAGCACGATATGATGGTCACCTAGTAGCGTAATAACGGGTGGTGTGTTGTCTTGGATGGAGGGCGTTTTATAGTTGTTTAACGTTAAGTAAGGGTTACTTTTTATCTCTTTTTTGATACTTGGGAATTTAAGTAATTTAATATCATCAATACGCCCACTTCCTCTGATGACAAAGGTATTGACAGCGACTATTGTATTGTCCTTTTCATATTGTTGTAAATCTGATTCAAGGTTGCGTTCAAAAGTATGCCATAGACCATTGTTCGATGATTCTCCTAAACCATATTGCATATAGCTATTATGATCTCCTGAGGTATAGATAAGATATCGGTCTTTATCTTCAGTAGCAATACTCACAATAATAACAAAGTCCTCATGATAGTTCATTTTCCATTGTAAGATTTTATTTTCTCGATTGTTCCAAGAGAGACTCCCTTTATGACTCAATAAATATGTACTTTTAGTTCCCTCACCTTTAAACTCTATAACATTACTTTTTTTTTGATTATCATAAATATGGTTAATGGTTGATAGCATATTTTTATTGTGCAGTAACCACCGTTGGGTCGTTTTGTCTTCCCCATCTTCATAGGTTATGGCATGAAGAGGAGGAGTCAATAGAAGTAAGGTTATCCATAATAGTCGTAAATGTTTTAATTTTTGCATGAGTCTCTTGCTTTTTACTTTTTACTTTTTACTTTTCAATGGTTAGTTGTTACTGTTTTCAAAGTCGCGTACATTGTTGCTAAAGGTATTGTTCTCTATGATACTATCACCTTTGACCCGTTTAATGGCAACTTCTATGGCATTGCTAAAGTGGTTGTTGTAAACTCTCATATTGTCCCCACCTAAAAGATGGTATAGGTTATGATCAAAAGTATTGCCTGAAACTACCACCAACTCTTTCATGTCGGTACCTTCAAAGTCTGTCTCTTCATGTTGTGAGACTTCATAAATCATTCCCACCCCCACTTGCCCACAGTTGCTTATGGTGTTGTTGGTAATGCTAAATTCTCGGTTGGTTTTATCATGAAAATCAATCAGTTGAATACCATCTTTTCCAGAGTTTCTAATGATGTTGTCATGAATATTGTAGTGCATGGTATTGACAATTTTACCTTTAGGGTCTTCCCATTGGTGAATTTCAATTCCATCATCGTGGGTATCTATGATTTGATTGTAGCCAAATTCAAAATTTCCTTTGAGCTTGGTATCAATATCAATGGCATCATCACCAGACTTGTTAATAATACAATGGAATACTTTTCCTCCCGCTTCGGTATCAAAGCTAATTGCGTCACGTTTAATTCCATTGATGTTACAGTGGTCTACAAGGTTTTCATTACCATAAGTAAAAGTAACAAATTTACCTGAATTTTCAACAGTAAAGCCAATAAATTTAATATTTTCAGAAGCACCTGCTGTTCTACTTCCATCAAAGATACGATGCTCTTTGTCTCCTGTTCCTCTGAGAATGGTATTATTAATATAACTCTCATTACCTGTAGTATGGTAGTACGAGGCAATGGTTAAGTTGTTTTGTAGAATAACAATTTCATTCAAGTTGTCATAGATACCAGGTGCGAGTAAAATGGTGTCTCCATCTTGGGCATTCTCTATAGCATCTTGTAACGTAGTATAATCAGAAGGTACTTGGATGGTATGGGCAGACAATGGAGGAACGATGGTCGTGTTGTCTTCTGGTATAATGGTGGTACTACTATTGGTATCATACTCAATATGTAAAAGAGGTGCTGAAGTAGATTTACCATCGTAAGATTTAGCTATACGTTTACCTTCTCCTGTAATTATAAAAGCCATGGCATTACCACTACTCCAACTGTTTTGATTGACAAGTTCTTGAACAATACTATGAAGATTACTTGTTTGTTGGGTTTCTTTATAGTTGACTCCTTTTGTATTCCATACCAAAGGAGACCAGTTGACCAAAGAGGTTGTTTTGGCTCTTGAAGAGATATTGGCAGAACTTGATGTAAACGTTAATGCAGATGCAACTTTTTCACCATGAATGGTTAGTGTAGTGGCTTCAGATGAGGTCTCGTCAACTTCAAATTGAATGTAAGCTTCTGTAATGTTGGCATTTTTAGGAATGTTTAGCGTATTAAAACGTAACCCAACGATTTGTTGTTTATTACCATCTTGAATTAACTCCAAATCGGAACTACCCAAACTTACTTTGGTTGAAGATTCCTCAGCATCATCTGAATTGGCATTGATACGACTTTCAATGATGTTGGAACTATTATTTACAGGAGGTTCAATAATCGGTGTTTCATCATTATTTTCGTTATCTTCAAATTCAATATGCAACAGTGGAGCCAAAGAGGCTTGACCATCATAAGATTTAGCAATGCGTTTACCATTCCCTGAAATAATAAATACCATAGGACTGTTACTGTTCCATGTTTCTTGGTTGACAAGTTCTTGAATAATTGTATGTATATCACTACTTTGTTGAGCATCACTTTGTTCACCTTTGTTGTTCCATACTTCTGGATTCCATGTAACAAAAGTGGATGTTTTACTTCTTGCAGAGATATTGTTACTGCTTGAAGTAAACGTCAGAGCATGGGTACTTTTTTCGCCATGAATGATAAGTGAGGTAGCTTCCGATGAAGTTTCATCAACTTCAAATTGAAGATAGGCTTTGGTGATGGTTGCATTTTTAGGAATATTAAGACTGCTAAAATGTAGTCCTACTATTTGTTGTTTATTTCCATCTTGGGTTAATTCTAAATCTGAACTGCTAAGGCTAACACGCCCATTATACTCTTCGGCATCATTGCTACTACTATGGATTCGGTTTTCTACTTCATTGGCTAAAACATTGCTTTCCATAGCAATGAATAATGAAGAAGCTAATAAAAATTGTTTAAATGTCATAATTCTTCCTTTCTTAAGTTTTAAATATTATATTATATATTTTTTAATATTTTAAAACATATAGTAATTTTATTTAATATATATTTTAAATATTTAATTAAGAATATCCAGTCTCATTTTTATGAGACAAATTTAAGTATAATGCTTAAAAAGTTAAAGGAGTGGTTGTGGGAAAAATTTTAATTTTATTAGTGACTTTAACCTTTTTGTCCTGTAGTGATAGAGAAAAAGGTGTTGACCATCATCAAGAGAAAGAGCAGGTAGAAGCATTTCAAAAGAGTATTTTGGCAACTAAAAAAGCATACGCTTTTGATATTTATAGTGATTATAATGAGGCGTATGCACTTGCAAAAGCAAAGAATAAAAGTGTCTTTATTCTTTTTACGACCGAGTATTGTCGTTGGTGTATTAAGTTAAAAGAGATAACACTCAAAGACCCCGAATTGGGTCGAAGACTGCAAGAGGAGTTTGTGGTTCTTTTTTTAGACCGAGATAGAAGTACATATCCCACTAAATACAAAGTAAGAGGGGTTCCTGCGGTCTATTTAACGGATAAAAATGAAGAGTTGTTTACCTCAATGGTGGGGTATCACAAGAATCCTGAAGATTATATTAAGTGGTTTGATTATATTAAAATTGAAACGAGTGAACTTTAAGCTAAAGAGATTCTAAATATCTAAGTAAATGACGCATTAAAGTTCTTGGTTCAGGTGGACATCCTGCAATATGGTAAACGGTGGAAAAGTGTTTGTCAACTTCACCTTTAATGGCAAAATTTTTTAAGAAAGAGGCGTGCATTAAAGGACAATCTCCTATGGTGATAATCTGTTTAGAGGCGGGTAATTTTTGAAAATCTTCTTGACATTGATGATACATGTTTTCAGTTAAAAGACCTGTAATGAGTATGATGTCGGCGTTGTTTGCGTCATAAACAACGTGTATACCAAGTTGTGCAACATTATAGTGGGGTGTAAAAAGTGCTTGAAGTTCAAGTTCACATGCACCACAGCTTCCACTGTCTAAAATATAGAGTTTTAGAGTGCCTGAAAAATGTTTTTTAATGGTTATTTTTAATGCTCTGTTTAATGCTTTTAATTCACCATCCATTTCTGGTTTACGGTTTGCTTTATGGGTATCTATGGTATTTTTTAATGGGTTAAACATGAAAAACCTTTCTTATAAATCATTGGTAGAAAAACTTAGAGGAATACTTTTAATAATTGTACCTAAGTCATTTAGTTCACTGTTTTGACTGATGAGTGGAAGTGCTTGAGCATTTAAAAAACTGGGGTCTCGTACAAAAAAACGTTCTATTTTCTCATCTTTAAGCCAAAGATACATCATCAGCTCTCCTGCTGAACTTTCAATATAACTGGTGTATTGTCCATCGTGTATTTTTCCTAAAAAAAAGGGAAACATTTTGGTTTCTAAAAGTAACTGCATTAAACGAAGACTGGTATGGATTTCAGTGATTCTAATCCGAAAACGGGCATTTACATCGCCATACTCTTCTAGTGCAGGATGAAAATTATAGGCTTGGTAAAGAGGATTTTTTGTTCGTCTATCTAAAGGGTTATGCACACTTCGTGCCATAATTCCCACCAATCCATAATCCCTACTTTGTGTTTTTGTTAAGGTACCTTGTCCAATGAGTGTGTACCAAAAAGAGGTGTTGTTTTTAATCCATGTTTCAAACCAAATCATCTTTTTACTAAGTGCCATTAGAAATTCATAACTTTTTGGGGTATCAATAGGATGACGGTTTAGATTAACAGCTCCAAACCCAAAACGGTGTCCTGTTAGATTTTTCATCTCGCTTCGTGAGGCTTCTACCCATTGCATTAGAAAAGTAAAACCAGCATTAAACTTTGCAAAACGACAGAGAATGGCTAAATCATGTAGGTGGTTAATGACCCTTTCAAATTCCAATAGAAAAGCATGTCGTTTTTTGATAATACTAGGAGCTTCTCTTCTTGAAGCTTGTATCCAAATATCCATATAGGCACACTGATAAGCAATGCTCATTGATCCTGAAATACGTTCAATAATGGGTTTAGCCTCTTTTATACTTAAGCCTTCAACCATTTTTTCAATTCCTCTATGTTTGTAAAAAGGGATAACGTTAATGTGCGAGATTTCATTATTGGTAGCAAAAAGTTGAAATTGACTGGACTCTAAATGATAAGGATGAACAGGACCTAAAACAACCGCTCGTTTATCTATTTTAACAATTTTACTTAAAGGACGATACGTTTCAAGAGAGCGTTTATGATAAGTTTTTCGCATTGGATAAACATCATCAGGGAAGTGTTGATGTTTGACCAATGGGCGATTGTCATTATTGTAGAGTATCTCAATGCCAAAGTCATCATGAATCTTCCGTTCAAACCATGAAGCGGTAGGATATTCATTACTAATAGATACCAAAACAGGAGTTTTTTTATTGATACGTTCGGTAATCGTTCGTTGATCATAAACAGTGATAATTTCAAAACAGTTAAGCTGTTCTTGTGCAAATCGGGCTATTAATCTCATAATTAACATTATACATTATTTTTTGTTAACTTAATATTAAAAATTATTATTTTATATTAATAAATATGCTATTTTTTTAAAACAATTTTTTTTGATAGAGCTGTCAAATAAAATAAATGGTAAACTTCCGATATTTTATACAAATAGGCAGGATTATATGGATAAAAATCAAGAATTTGAAACAGCCATTACCAAAGTGTTAGAGCTTTTAGGTGAAGACCCAACCAGAGAAGGATTGCAAAAAACGCCCAGTCGTGTTGCCAAGGCATTACAGTTTTTAACAGAAGGGTATCAACTAGACCCTGAAGCAATTTTAAATCAAGCACTTTTTACCTCAAGTAATGATGAGATGGTGGTAGTACGCGACATTGAGTTTTATTCGATGTGTGAACATCACATATTACCAATTATTGGGCGAGCACATGTGGCATATATTCCTAATGGAAAAGTGGTAGGACTCTCTAAAATACCACGTATTGTTAATGTATTTGCACGTCGTTTACAAATTCAAGAGCAGATGACAGAACAAATAGCTGATGCCATTGCCTCAACCATTAAACCCAAAGGGGTTGCTGTTGTACTTCATGCACGACACATGTGTATGGAGATGCGAGGAGTACAAAAAATTAATTCAACAACGGTAAGTTCAGCACTACGTGGATTGTTTAAAAGTGACCAACGAACACGTAATGAATTTTATAATATTATCAATACTCCAGCACCTTCTAATTTTTAGAGGGAGCTTTTTCTTCTTGATTTTATAATAATTTTTAACATATTTTATTTTTATGGTAGATTAATATATTTTATTTTATTTTAAATAACTATTTTTGCGTGAAATTGCTTATTTTTCGGGTGTTCAAGCAAAGTATTAAATTGTGGGGAATAAGAACACTTTCTATAAAACTTAATAAAAACTTTGTAAAATAAAATAGTTTTTAAGTTAAGATATTAACTATTTAATATAAAATTGTAGTATAAAATTAAGAAATGAAAGGAGTTTTTATCCAATGAAAATTAGTATAATGGGAATAGATTATGATGAATTGCTTAGTGGTAAAGCTTTGGCAGAGATGGGTAATGAAGTAACGTATGTTTCTCATGACAATAAAAGAATAGCAAATATTAAGCGAGGTTATTATAATGTGGATGAGGCAATGATAATCAAAAGTCTTAATCCAGACTATAGCATCGATTTCACAGCCAATATAAAAGCAGCACTAAGTAACAGTAATATGTGTTTTATCTCTGAAGGTATAACAGGAGATAGTAGTGAAAAATTAGAAAATATTTTACAAGTAGCAAAAGATATTGGTGCCAATATGACCAGTCATATGTTTATTGTTGATCGCTCATCATTAGAGGTAAGTGTCAGAGACAAAATTAAAGAGACGATAGAAGAAGAACTTACCAAACGTAATGTAAAGTTAACATTTGAACTTATATCCAATCCAAATTTTTTAAAAGCTTAATTAAATACTACTACCATAACCCTTTAAATTCTAGATTTTACATTTTCAGGGTTACTTAACCGTTTCTACAGCATAATGCGTGTAAAAATTTGTTAAAGAGTGTTCATGAATTTTGAATCAGTAATAAAATATATATTCTCATTATTTTTAAGTATATTGTTTTTAGGACTGTTTTATTTTCAGTTTTTAACACTATATTCTTTTATTATTGATTACTTTATTCATGATAAACTCTTTACTTTGTATGCCCATCTTTTTATTTATATTTTTTTAGTACATCTACTTTTTGTTTCGCTGGTCAATTTTGCAAACCACTATTTTATTCAATCAAAAGTTTTTATTCTTATAAATGTGGTTACGCTATTGATTTTTTATCTTTTTATTGGAAGTAAATTGGGATATATATTGAAGTATTTTCTCTATTATTTTACATCTCAAGAGACTATTTTGGGGATGATACTTTTTATGGTAACAATCATTGGATACAGTTTTTACAGCCTATTTGTGCTTCTCTTTGATAAAGGTATGCCTCTGTTACATATGCTCTTATTTTTATTGATTGGATTGTTCTATGGTATAAAGTTTATTGATAGTTATTGTTACGATGTTTGGGAGCGTGTACATTTATTTTTAGGTTAAGTAGGAGTCTTCCTACTTAACCTTTTTGTGTTTCTCCATTGTAACTGACAATACCATATTGAAGATTGCAGATATGTTCAAAACCCAGTGAACCCATAACGTGTTGAA
>DYMW01000020.1:18850-20194 GCA_020721385.1 Sulfurovum sp.
ATTAATCATTATTACTTTTTTTATCTAAAAAAATTTCTTTCATTAAAATATTCATTTGATGTAACATTTTTTTGGTCTCATTGAGGTCAATATTAATGGTTTCATCAGTTATATCTACTCCCATACCTTTTGAAAAGTTAATATCAGAATTTTTAATTTTTTGCTCTATTTCCAAAGTTTTTTTCTCCAGTTGTTTTTGCATATTGGTAAAAAATTCATTGGATTTATTGATGTCAATGGTCAGTTTATTGTCTTTAAAATCAAATCCCATTTCATTCAGAATTTTATCCTCTTTGAGGGTTGTGTTTGGAATTGAGTTTGATACATTCATCTCGGGGTTTGTTACGGGTTTCTCTTCACTACACGCTGTTAATAAAAGTGAAAATAGCACGAAAGTAAGTAATTTGTAATAATACATAATATTCCTTTTTATATAAATCTATAAAAATATTATAGCAGAAAAAAAATGAGAGGTCTTTACAGTATACTTCACAATTCCTCTACAATATTTTTGTAAATTTTTGGTGAACGGCAACTATAGAAGGAAGAAGATAAATTTACATTACAGAAGGAAACTTTTTGAGAAAGATTACGAGAGTTTCTCTTGCAATGGTGTTGGCACCATTATTATTTACGGGATGTATGCAAGAGAAAATATCAACGATTGTCCCATCGAAGTCAAAGGATAACACTCCATTGCTTGCTTCTACGGAAATAAGCCAACCAGTACTCATCAACAGTGAGAATAATTATTCAGACCCTATTGTAACCAACATGAGTTTTCTTGATACTTTAGCATTAAGTATTCAAAACTCTACATCAATTGAGAGTGTGACTGCAGATTCTTTGGATGAAGAAGAGAAAAGTAGTTGGTCTATCTTTGGTAAAGTAGATGAGATATTAGAAACAGCCAAAGAGTTTTTAGGGGTAAAATACATTTGGGCTGCTAGTGGACCTTCTGCTTTTGATTGTTCTGGATTTACACGTTATGTTTATAAAAAAAATGGAGTTACTTTACCACGTCATTCTACAAGTCAAGCCAAAGTTGGTGTTTCTATAGAAGATTATGATGATTTAAAAAAGGGAGATTTGGTCTTCTTTGATACAGCAAAGAAAAGTACAGGAAAAGTTAACCATGTTGGTATTTACCTTGGACATGACAAGTTTATTCATGCAAGTTCAGGTGGAGATAAGGTGATGATTACCTCTTTTACTGAAAAGAAATTTTATAAACATCGATTTCTTCATGGACAACGTATTGTTGATTCATCAGATCGTTTTGCCTCTCTCTCAGATAATATTCTAAATTAAAACTTACCAAAGACGATAAGAATAATGGTTTAT
>DYMW01000021.1:0-8338 GCA_020721385.1 Sulfurovum sp.
ACTTTAACAATGGATACAATAATGAATTTACAGAAAGTAATCTCGGGCTTTTTCTTTATCTTGGCAATGACACTCAACTTCGGTTTTTTTTATGGAGATCTCACAAATCCTGAACTGCACAGTGTGTATGAACTTTTTGCGGCATTGGTGGTAAGTTTAATTACAACAATTTTGAAAATTGGGGATAAAACACAACTTGGAGCTGTTCTTTTGGCAACAAGTTTGGTGGCAGATTTACAGCTCATAGTAGCGGTGACGGTTTGGACACTCATACAATATTTGGGCATTGTAAGTATTGAAGCGTTTGCTGCGATTGTATCGCTTTCTGGTGGTGCATTATTAGCGAATGTCACTTCGGTTATTTTGTATATTGGTGAAACATTAAAGTCAAAAAGATAAGCTGATGGGTGATAATGCTCTTTGGATTATTTTGCAGAAATTAAGAACCCCTTTATTGGTAATTATTATTACCTATTCCATCGCTATATTGGGCATGGTACTGATTCCTGGTATGGATGATGAGGGGAAAGTTTATCATTTAAGTTTTTTTGATGCGTTCTATTTTATCTCTTATACCGCGTCAACCATTGGTTTTGGTGAAACTCCCTATACCTTTACTTATGGACAACGTCTTTGGGTTTCTGTTTGTATTTATATAACGGTGGTGGGATGGTTCTATGGTGTAGGTGCATTGGTTGCTACTGTTACTGATAAAACATTAAAATTTGAGTTTATGCGTGGACGGTTTAGAAAACAGGTGAAGACGTTGACAAATGATTTTGTGATTATTTTGGGGTATACCTATGTTAATGGAGAAATTATTAAAAAGTTGCACAATGTCAATATTGAAGTGGTATTGATTGATGAAAATGAGGATAAAATCAACCATTTTTTATTAGAAGAGTTAAATCGTGATGTACCTGTGATGGTTGGCAATGCATTGCTCAGTGATACGCTTAAAGACGCAGGGGTTTTAAGGAGTAACTGTAGGGCGATTATTTCACTTTTTAATGATGAAGAGAAGAATCTTCGTATCTCAATATTAACCAAATTTTTAAATCCAAATGTTAAAGTGGTTGCTAAATCAACTTTGAAAGATATGAGTAACAGTATTTTAGATACAGACATTGCTAAAGTTTTAAACCCTTTTGATGTGTTTGCAAAACGTATTGATATTGCGTTGTCTTCTCCTCATGTTTTGGTGCTTGAAAATTGGATTTATCAAAACAGCACGTTAATGGATGAAGCTCTTTTTTTACCTAAAGGAAAATACATTATTTGCGGTTATGGTCGTTTGGGGAAAGCATTACAGTCAAAATTTGATAAGCATGGTGTTGACTATGTTTTTATTGATGAACATCGTTTGGCAAGTCGAGAGATGATAGAGCATCAAAAGTTTGTACGGGCAAATCCTGACGATAAAGATACACTGTTAGAGGTTGGTATTCAAGAAGCATCGTGTCTTATTGTAGGAACCAATAACGATATTGACAATCTTTCCATTATGATAACCGCCAAAAAGCTTAACCCTAATCTTTTTTTGATTACGAGAGAAAATACCATGCAAGAGGTGAGTATTTTTCAAGCAGCCAAAATTGATTGGGTATTTATGATAGAGCGTATCTTAATTAATGTAACCTCATTGGCATTGACCAAACCTTTAAAGTATCGTTTCTTAAAACTCATTCTCAATAAAGATGAAATATGGGCAAAATCTTTGGTTCGAATGTTAAGAGTTAAAATAGGAGCCAATCCAAAATTGATGTCCTTAACGATTAATGAAAAAGAGAGTTATGCTATTTATAGTGATATAGTGGTTGGTGCAATTATTAAAGTGGATGTTTTATTACGCTCTTTAAAGGATTGGAAAAAATATAACAATGCTGTACCATTGTTGATTTATCGAAAAAATGAAGAGATACTTTTACCTAAAGATAAAGTATTGCACTTGGGAGATAAAATTCTGTTTGCGTGTGATGAAGAGAGCGAAGAGGAGATAGAACTTATCGCCTCAAATATATACGATTTATATTACGCAAAATGTGGACAAGAAAAAGAGAATTGGATTTTACAGAAGTGGTTTAAGGTAAATAGTTGATAATATGATTTTTTATTTATACGACCAAAACAACTCAAATTTATGAATTAATCCCACTTGTTTTAATTTGCTTAAGACAGCTCTTGCTTTTTTTTCGTTGGCAGGTAGAAATGATTTTATTTTGTAGAACTTGTCATATTTTAAAACATACGAAAAAGAGAGATACTCTTTTAATTCTGAGGCATAAGCTGTGGCTTCTTCTACTTCTTCAAAACGTCCTATTTCAACAGGTACATTGGTCTCTTCAGGAGCAATAAAAGCATAATTGTTAATCACAATTCTGTTTCGAGAAAGAGCCAGTTCCAAACCAATATCAGGCATTCTTTCATCAATAGGATAGGCTGATCTGCCTACTTTTGGTACAGAAAGCACTTCAATAATAACCTTTGCAACCCCTTTATCTTTGACACCCAAATAGGTTGCAGCTCCTTTTGAGAGGTCGAGTTCACGTTCTCCCCAAAAAGGTCCTCGGTCATTGATTCTAACCTCTAACGATTTCCCATTTTCTTCATTGGTAACATTCAATACGGTACCCAAAGGATAGGTTTTATGTGCAGCAGTATAGCCATACATATCATAGATTTCACCCAATGCTGTTTCTCGTCCATGAAAATACTCACCATACCAACTTGCCATTATTTCTTTGGTCTCACCAATGGCAACTTTATGCGGATAGTAGGTGATGTTGTTCACGGTATAAGGTGTGAGGGATGCTTTAATAATGGTCTCTTCTCGTATATTAGAAAAGAGAGAAGAGGTTAATAGCAGTAATAAAAAAAGTTTCTTCATCATGGTTAGAGACTAATGAGGTTTAATGGATCCATGTGTTTATTGTTTTTGGTTACTTCAAACATGAGACTGCTTTCGACTTTACCAATAACACTACCACCTGTAAGGTGTTTACCAACATGCACCCCTGGTGCTAAGCGTGAAAGTTGAGCATAAATGGTGTGAATGTTATTATTGTGTTCAATAATTACCACTTTGCCCAACATACCGCCACTGTTTTCTGCAAACACCACTTTTCCTGATAATACATTTTGAACTTTAGCTCCAGCATAGGGTGCCTTAAGGGTAATGGATTTATTAAAAATTTTAAATTTATAAATAGGGTCAATGTAGGTACCAAACTTTTTAATCAGTCGTGAACCCTCTAATGGAGAGATGGTTTTATTTCCATTGTAGGTTGTAATTTGAGGACGAGAAACTCTAAGTTTGGTGTCTTTTCTACTTGCTATAATTGTCGCATTGGCTTGATTTTGTGCCTCAATTTTTTTAGCTTTGGCACTTTCGATGGCATCACGTTTAATAATATTGAGTTGGGCTAATTTTCTCTCTAAAGATTTTCGACTACTGTTGATGCTATCAAAACGTTTTTTATAAATTGCTTCATCTCGTGCCAAACTGGCAAGTATTTTATCTTTAGCATCTTTTTTGACTTGATACTCTTGACGTTCAACCACATATTGGGTAATAGCACTTTTAATGTTGTTTTGTTGTACATTTAGGGTACTTTTTTTACCCTCTAAGTGTTCTATTTCTTTGCTAAGTTCGGCAAGTTCTTGGTCATTTTTTTTGGCATAAATTCCATAAATTTCTTGCAACACAACAGATTCTGACGTGGGTTGATTTAACTCTTCTAATGCCAATGCCATACTAAATTTTTCAGCTACCAAGGCAACAAATTTATTTTTCTTAAGTTCAATATCTTGACCTAAGAGCGTTAAATCTTTAGAAACTTTTTCTTCATTTTCTTTTAATTGCTTGTATTCGGCTTCACTGTTTTTGATGGTAATTTCTAAACTGCTTAATTTATTATTTAAAAGATTTTGTTCTGTTTTGGCACTCATAATTTTTTTAGCAACTGTTGAGAGTTCGCTGTCCATCTTTTGATATTCTATTTTTTTGGCACCAAGTTTTTTTTGATTTTGTTTAATTTGACCATCTATGGAGATACCAAAGAGAGACGTTGAATAGAATAGAGCAATAAGAAAAAGAGTTTTCAAGTTACTCCTCCTTAACATTAATCACAACCAAGAAAACAGCAACCATTACAATAACAACAGCAACGATACTTAAAATAAAAATATCTTTAAAAGAGAAAATCAATTCAACATTATCTTTTAATATCTCCATATTACTCTGACGAACCCACATATTTTGAATGGCTAAAAAAATTCCATTGGTCACGATGGCTGAAATTAAGGCATCAATAAACGCCATGTTGATCAACACTTTACTGCGTAAAAAGAGTGAAGCTCCAAAAATTTCCATAATTTTCATCCGTTGAGAATGTAAAAAATTCCACACTTCCATCTGTTTAACAATTAAGAAAAACCCAATAATGGTCATAAAAACAATAAAGGTTTGAAAGGAAAACTTAATAAAGGAAAAGAGTTGATATTTTGATTCATAGACCGAATTAAATGTCTCAACACGGGTAATTGATTTGCTTTTTAATAAATTTTCTTTAACGCTATTCAAATCTTTGACATTGAGATAACTGTCCAATTTCACCGAATAAAAATTGGGCATAGAATTTTGAATGCTTTTGCTTTTTGCTTCTTTTAAATCAATATTAATTTTATCTAAAATTTTAGACTTCTCAACCTCTGCAACTTGTAAAATATGGTCATCCCATGATTTGAAATCATCAATACTCATCTCCTCTTTAGAGACCACCAACATGGTATACCCATTTTGTAAACTCTGCTCATAGGTATCGGTTGTACGATCAAATACAATAAAAAATTCTATACCCAACAAGATGGCAACCAGTGGAAAGATGAGTGAAATATGTCTTTTAATGAACTTCATAAATACTTCCTTTTTCATCAATGGTAAAGTGTCTATAAGGAATATTGAAGACCGATGGAATTTTATGGGTTACTACCACTACGGTGGTATCGAGTTGTTGACACGCATTTTCCATTAAATCCCAAATGACATTGGATGAATAATCATCTAGGTTTCCAGTAGGCTCATCTGCCAAAATTAAAAAAGGATTTTTTGATAAAGCACGTGCCACACCAACACGTTGTTGTTCTCCACCAGAGAGTTCTAAGGGATATTTGTTCTCTTTGCCACTCAATTTAACATGGTGTAAAAGACGTCGTGCTTGTGTCTCTTGGACTTCATTGGAGTAGCCAGAAATCCATAAAGGAAGCACCACATTTTTCTCAACCGTCCATTCATTAATGAGTTTGTAATCTTGAAAAACAATGCCTAAGTGGCTACGAAGTTCTTGCAATTTTGATTTTTTAATATCCACCATATCCAGTCCACCAATCACCAATGAGCCTTCCTTGGGTTGCAAGTTTCCATAAAATGATTTTAATAAGGTGGATTTGCCACTACCACTAGGACCTGTTATAAAAACAAAGTCCCCTTTTTTAATGGCAAAGGTAGCATCTTTAATAATCTCTTCATCACTTTCATAACAGAGTGTGAGATTATTGGCGATAATAACATTAGACATTTAAATACTCCATAATTTTAAGATGCGTCTTATAATTTGTTACGGTTTTAACAGGATTACTATTAAAGTAGTAAGCCTCTGACTCATCAATCCAAATATATTTATGCTCTGGTCTATCAAAGCTTCCAAATGCTAATTTAATAAGAATGGCATTTTCATTAATTTTATAGAGACGTTCAAAATGTATAAAAAATCCATCAAAAAGCATTGGCTTAAGTGTTATTTTATCTAAAAATTCTTTTTTATACGAAACATTTTTAAACAAAAAATCAAAATCCCATACCCGTTCCTTAGAATTTTCTTGGGAAGTGACATAAACATCATAGATATCTTTCTCTTGTCTTATCCATCTGGCTTCATATTTACTGGTGATTGCCAATGCCTCATTTTTACGAACTTCTACCAAAGTTTTAGCCACGCCATTGCCTAAAAAAGTCTCTAATGCATACCAAAAATATTTATCGCTATCGGTTCGTAATTCCAAACGACCTTTTACTTCAAGTACCCGCATGGACTCTTCAAGAAATGAAGAAGAGATAACCCTTCTGTTTGGTTTTTTATCCCATGGTACAGGGAAATGAACAAAAATTTGATGGCAAGAGTTCGACGGCATCATCTCTAAGAGTAGACGTGCATCGTAATTAACCACCCAAATATTTTTTAATTTTAAAATTTCTATCTGTTTTAGAACTTGGGCTGCGGATGGGGTGTGAATTTCTATTCCAATAAAAAGTCTGTCTGGATTTTTTTGGGCTTGATACAAGAGATGTTTTCCTGACCCAAATCCCACTTCAATGGCAACGCTTTCAAAAGGAAAATCAATGTTGATAAAATCTTCAATATGCTTCTCATATTCATTTGCCAAAGGAGCTTTGGTGGTATGAATGGTAATGTTTGAATGTAATACCTCTAAATTTAGAGCCGTTGAAATATCGCCAATGGCTTGTTTTAGGAGATTGACTTTTAAAGGTCTTGTCACCTTGTCATATTTCAACAGATAATCATTGGCACTTTTTTTAACGTGTAATAAAAAAGATTCACCTTCAACTTTTACACCCAATATTTCATCTTTAGAAGTTAAATCATTTGCTTTAAAAAGGAATTGTGTCGACCCATATTGACCCTTCTCTAAAGAAGAGGTGTCAAATGATTTAATCGTAATATGTGGCATTTATACCCTTATTTTGTCATTATGGTAATGACTGCACTTCTTTGTGAAAAACTATCATCAAATCCAACCGCAACAATACGGTAATCATATCTATTTCCTGGGGCTACATAGGTATCAATATACTCCGACATCATGCGATTAGGTACATTGTCAATCCAGTTCCACTGTTGACCATTAATACTTTTTTCAATTTTGTACATTTTAACATGGGTTAAAGGATGAGGACGCCATATTAATTTAATGGTGTTTTGAGCTTTTTGAAAACCTTGAAAAAAAGTTATTGCTTCAAAAGGAGGTAAAGTTTTTACTGGAATACCTTCGATGGGTTTGGATTCATAACTGCCTTGTAAAGTTGTAAAGCTGTAGGTATAGAGGGTGTTTTGTTTTAAACCAGTATCAACATAATGTGAACTAAATGGGCTACTTATGGTTCCAACTAATGTTAACTCTTTTCCCGTGCCTTCGATACGATAGAGATTCACACCTTCCAAGCCTGTTTTTAGCTCTCCCCATTCAAATCCTACAGAGGTTGCACCCACAATGGTTTTAACTTTTTCGATTTTTGGTAAATTAGTATTTTCTGTACGAGATACCATTCTATTTGGATTACATCCGTTCAGTAATAGCAGTGAAATAGCTGTCAATGACGCTAGGGTTAATTTTTTCATCAATCTCTCCTTGATTAAATTTTTGATCAATAAATTGTTGCATATCTTCAAAGAGGGGAGCAACAAATTCCATTTTTCTTCCCGTTGTTGGGTGAGTCAAATAGAGTTTATAGGCATGTAAAAAAACTCTATCGATTGTATCTTTTTTGCTCTTAAAACCATATAAAACATCTCCTATGATATGTCGTCCTAAACTGTTAAGATGTACCCGAATTTGATGGGTTCTACCAGTAAAAAGTTTTACAGCAATCAGCTCAAGCCCTTCTTTGTTTTCAAGCAATTTATAAAAAGCACTTTTTGCCTCTTTTCCATTTTCTCGAATGTCCATTTTTAGGCGATTGTTGGGGTTTCTACCGATTGGTTTTTCAACAATACCACTCATTTTTAAAGGATAATCAATGATGGCCAAATAGTAGCGTCCCATGCTTTTGTCTTGTAGCTGTTCGCTCAATTTTTGATGGGCTTCATTGGTCTTGGCAATGACCAATGCACCTGTGGTATCTTTGTCAATACGATGTACAATGCCATGACGCTCTTCCCCTGAAAGGGTCGAAAGAGAGACCCCTTTGGTAATTAACCAATCAACCAATGTTGGCTCTTTAACAGATGGAGCAGGATGGACAACCAATCCACTGGGTTTATTAATCACCATCATAACATCATCTTCATAGAGTATCTCTACATCAAAATTAATAACCATGGCTTCTTTGGGAATAACGGCTTTAAATTGATAGGTGATGGTATCTCCAACAAGTAATTTTTTACCTGTTTTGGTTACCACCACACCATTGACTTGAACCAAGCCCTCTTTAATTAATTGCTCAACTTGATTACGGCTTTGAGCCAATTCATCGGTTAAGATTTTATCAACTCTTCCTGCTTCTTTAACCTCAAATGATTTTAGATTCATATTTCTCTTTTAT
>DYMW01000021.1:8438-14693 GCA_020721385.1 Sulfurovum sp.
ATTGGAATTCAAAATGTAACGAATTGTAATAATAATGATTGAAAAAGAATAGACAAATAAATGAAAAGTTACTTTTTTTAAGTGGTTCAACTGTTCCCTAATAATAGACTCTGTATCTTTTACTTAAGGTTTCAGGAGAGATTTTAATTTCTATTGGATATAATATTTGACTTTAAAACATACGGGAGAACAAAAATGAATATTTTTGATGATGATGATGCGTTTGTAGGAACGCCTAAGAGCAGTTATTTTGCAATTGCTAAAACAGCCAATCAAAACATCGTAGAGATGGAACTTGACAGAATGTTCAGACGCTTTGCAGTAGCTGAAAAAATTCTTGAAGAGAAAGGTCTTGAAGAGGAGCATGAGCGTCTTTTAAAGAGCATGGTTATTGACCCTGAGTTGGATGACAGAACAAACAGTTTATACATAGAATTAGTAGGTAACATCGTTACTCAATGCGAATAAAATTGTAAATAATAAGGACTCGTAGGTGATAAATGCCGTTGAGAGAAAAATAGAGCAGTATATGACTGAACTTGATGATACCTATGTATCATCACTCTATCGTAAACTACCACAGGGAAAACGACTTCGTACAAAGTTAATTTTAAAAATTGCAGGTAGTGATTTAAAAGTGATTAAAACAGCAGCAACGGTTGAGATGATTCACGCAGCGAGTCTTTTGCATGATGATGTCATAGATAATGCCAATACCCGTCGTGGTAAAGTTTCGGTTAATGCCAGTGAAGGTGATAAAATAGCCATCATGATGGGTGATATACTCTATTCTAAAGCTTTTTTTGAATTGATTGGTATATCTCCTGAAGTAGCCAAAGTGGTCTCAAATGCTGTTGTTCAACTCAGTCTGGGTGAATTAGCCGATGTAAAACTTTCTCGTAAGTTTCATACCAATAGGGATGATTATCTCACAATGTTGTATCAGAAAACAGCCTCTTTAATGGAAGCGAGTGCTGAATCGGCAGCTATTTTGGCAGGAAAACCACGTCAAGCCTATCGTCAATATGGAAAAAATTTGGGTATGGCATTTCAGATGATAGACGATATTTTAGACATTACAGCTGATCATCAAACTTTGGGAAAACCAGCACTTCATGATTTTGTTGAAGGAAAAGTAACATTACCGTATATGTATCTTTATGCTGTTTTGTCTCCAGATGAACAACGAAACTTAGTCTCTTTGCATCGAAAACGGTTAACACTTGAAGAGATGCAGTGGATTAAGATGAAAATGGCAGAACATAAAATTATTGAAATGGCATATACTGAAGCTAAAGTTTTAATTACAGAAGCGATAGCGTTAATGGAATCTTTGGGTGAACAAGATTTATCACAGATTGCTAAAGAGATGATTGAGAGAACCTTTTAATGTATTATCAAGTCCTTGCATTTAATCATCATCATTGTGAACAAGCTTTACGTGAAACGTTGGCATTTAGTAGTGATGAAGAAAAAAAAGTATTCTTAAATGAGTTGGTAGGGTTTGAGTTTATTCATGAAGCCTACATTGTTTCTACGTGTAATCGTGTAGAAGTGGTGGTGGCTACACGGGATAATTTTTCTTCTTATCATACGATTTTAGGACTTTTGAGCCAAAAGAGTAAATTGGATTTTTATCAGCTCAAAGAGAGTGTTAAACGGTATGATGATGAAGAGGCGATAGCCCATATTTTTGCAGTTGTTTCCTCATTGGATTCCTTGGTTATTGGTGAATCACAGATTACAGGTCAAGTTAAAGAGGCGTATAAATTTTCTTATGATAATGGTACCTCAGGTCGTAAACTCAATCGTGTGGTTTCGTATGCCATTAAGTGTGCAGCAGAGGTTCGTAATGTGACCAATATTTCTCGAAATCCTATTTCTATCGCGTCGGTTGCGGTGGCACAAGCCCATAAAATTTATGGTGAGAACATTACAGGAATGACGGGAATAGTTATTGGTGCTGGGGAGATGGGGGTGATTGCAGTTAAGCATCTTTTACGTTTAGGATGTGATGTGGTACTGCTTGGACGTGATTTAAAAAAGACTCAAAAAATTGCTTCTGAATTGGGAGAAAATGTTCGAGGAAGTAGTTTAGATAATTTACCAAAATACATCAATCGTTATCGCTTACTCTTCTCTGCAACGGCTTCTCCTGAACCCATTATCAAACCTGAAATTATAGAAAATAGAAGTGTGGATAGGGTTTGGTTTGATATGGCCATTCCTAGAGACATTGATGAGATGGGATTAGAGAAGTTGCAACTCTTTAGGATTGATGATTTGAGAAGCATCTCCAATGAGAATTATGCTTTAAAGCAAGAACAAGCGTTACGAGCCATGGAGATTGTTGAGCGATATAAAAAAGAGTTTTATTTATGGCTAAGAGCATTGTCGATTGAACCCGTCATTAAAGATATGCGACTTCAAGTAAAAGAGGTGATTGAAAAAGAGCTTAATCGTGCCATTAGAAAAAATTTTGTTCCCCAAGAGTATCGAGAGAATATGCAAAAGATGGCAGAGCAGATGTTTACACATTTTTTACATGAACCGACACAACGATTACGCCAAAGTTCATCGGATAAAAATGGCTCGAATCGAATCGAGTCTATTAAAGAGATATTTGATATTAATACCGAGAATATTGATGTCAAACAGTATAAAGAAGAACACCATGTTAAAGGATATGAAAAATGAGATTTTCTAAAATGTTAATACCTACGACCAAAGAGACACCCAATGATGCTGTTTTGGCATCCCATATTCTTTTGTTAAGAGCAGGATTTATTCAGTCTATTGGGTCTGGATTGTACAATTTTTTACCATTAGGTAAAATAACATTGGATAAAGTAAGAGCCATCGTTAAAGATGAACTTGACAAAGCTGGATGTCAAGAGGTACATTTACCTATTGTCACACCACAAACACTGTGGGAAGAGACGGGACGAGCCGATAAGTTTGGTAAAGAGCTGTTACGCTTTAAAGACCGACATGAAAATGATTTTGTATTAAGCCCTACCAATGAAGAGGCGATGGTGAATTTGGTTCGACAAACGGTTAAAAGTTACAAACAATTACCGCTTAATGTGTATCAGATTAACTGGAAATTCCGTGATGAGATGCGTCCACGATTTGGTTTAATGCGTGGTCGTGAGTTTTTAATGAAAGATGCTTACAGTTTTCATCAAACGACAGAAGATATGGTTCGAGAGTTTGGGTTGATGGAAGAGACGTATAAAAAAATCTTTACCCGTTTAGGGTTAGAGTTTAGAGTGGTTGAAGCCGATTCTGGTGCCATTGGTGGAGCAGGTTCAAAAGAGTTTATGATACTCGCCGATAGTGGGGAAGATACCATTATGGTCTGTGACAGTTGTGACTTTGGTGCCAATGTTGAAGTATTATCAGAAGATGAAACGGTTTGTCCTAAATGTGGTGGTGGACTAAGTCAAACCAAAGGGATAGAAGCAGGACATATTTTTCAACTAGGAACTGTTTACTCTGAACCGATGAAAGCAGAGTTTTTAGATGTTGATCAGAAGTTAAAACCTTTTGTTATGGGAACCTATGGCATTGGTGTGAGTCGTCTTTTAGCTGGAATTATCGAACAAAATCATGATGAACATGGATGTATTTGGACAAAAGAGTCAACCCCATTTATGGTGGATATTATTGTAGCGAAAGCCAAAGATGATGAGCAGATGGCAATAGGTGAGCATCTTTATCATGCATTTAAATCCAAAGGAATTGATGTTCTTTTAGATGATAGAAATGATAAAAAAACAGGCTTTGGTGTTAAAGTGAAAGATTTTGAGTTGATTGGATTACCTTACGCTGTGGTGATTGGAAATGATAGTGCAGAGGGGAATGTCGAATTGATTACACGAGATGGATTGGTAAAAGAGGTGATGAGTATCGAGAGTGTTGTTGAGGCAGTATTACAGAGGTTGGCGTAATGATACTGCTGATTCCCTATTTATTATTAGAGTTTTATATCTCTTTGGGAGTGGGGTCAGAAATAGGGTTTTTATGGTCGGTTATCTGGATTGTAAGTACCTTTAT
Source organism: Sulfurovum sp. (assembly GCA_020721385.1). Classification (GTDB taxonomy): domain Bacteria; phylum Campylobacterota; class Campylobacteria; order Campylobacterales; family Sulfurovaceae; genus UBA1140. Next base: position 12,498 of record DYMW01000021.1, read on the forward strand.
TATTGGTATGGGTTTGATTCAAAATGCCCATACCACCATACAAAGTCAAATGGGTGCATTGGCATCAGGAAAACTTGATATGAAAGCGTTTCATGACTCAGCAACCTCGTATTTTTTGGGAGCCATACTCCTAATGATACCAGGTGTATTAAGCGATATTTTAGGGGTAATTGCTCTATTGTATACTTTTTCTTTACAATTAGGTGGTACAATACCCAGCGTTAAAAATAAAACGAATATAAAGAATTCAAATAAAAAAGGAGATGATGATGTCATTGATGTCGAAATTATTGAGCACCACACTACTAGCAACACTAAGTCTTAGTGCAGCTACGAATAAAGAAGATGTAACCAATTATATTAAAAATTATATGATTGATAATCCACAGGTTAAAGTATCGGAGGTGGATGTTATATCAACACAAGTATTGGATGAGCCTAAAGGATGGGAGGTCTTTTTTGTAAACATTCATGCCAATGTTAAAAAGAGTCCAACAATGTTCGATAAAGTAACAGTACCTGAGACACTTTTTGTTAAAGATGGGGTTGTAGCTCCTTCTTTAATGGACATTAAAACAGGTAAAGATTATAAAGCTGAGTTAAAACCAGAGTTAAGTTCAGATATTTATAATGACAAGCATTTGATTGCAGGAGATAAAGATGCGAAACATAAAATTGTTGTTTTCTCTGACCCTCAATGTCCATTTTGTCAAGAGGTGGTTCCTGTATTGTACGAAGATGTAAAAGCAAATCCAAAAACATTGGCACTCTATTATTATCACATGCCATTGATTCGTATTCATCCAATGTCTGATATTTTAACCCGTGTTATGATGGTAGAACAAGCCCGTGGTAATATGGACAATGCCATAAAAATGTATAGTTTAAATATTAATCCACGTGAGCTAAATGTCACCAAAGTTTTGGCACAAATTGAAAAAGATTTGGGATTAAAATACAAAGAAGAAGAGCTTGATACTTCAGCCATTCAAGAAGAAGTTAAGTTTGATAGAGAGATGACCACCAAGTCATTGGTTACAGGAACACCTACGGTTTATCTTGATGGGAAATTGGATAAAAATAGAATTGGATACAAAGAGTTGATTTCAACTACTTCTAAAAGTAATACCAACGAAACCACCACGGCGAAACAATGAACTGAACGTATCATTGACTCTGTTGTAGAGTTCTTTGATAACTTAATAATTAAAATAAAGAGTTTTTTTGAATAAATTAATCATAGCAACAAGAGCAAGTGACCTTGCCCTTTGGCAAGCATATCATATTAAAGATAGAATTGAAACAGCTTTTCCAGAAATTTCAGTTGAGTTGAACAAGATTACCTCGAATGGTGATAAAATTTTAGATAAACCTCTTGCACTCATTGGTGGTAAGGGACACTTTACCAAAGAGTTAGAAGATGAGATGTTGGCAGGTAATGCCGATTTGGCGGTGCACTCTTTAAAAGATGTACCTACTTATATGCCCAAAGGGTTAGAGTTGGCTGCAATTACTAAGCGTCAAGACCAGTCGGATGTTTTTTTATCACATACCTATAAATCGTTTCATGATTTACCCAAGAGTGCGGTAGTAGGAACGACCAGTTTACGACGACGAATGCAACTGCTTAGTGTTAGACCTGATTTAAAAGTAAAAGATCTTAGAGGAAATGTCAATACACGTCTACGAAAATTGGCAGAGGGTCAATACGATGCGATTATTTTAGCCTATATTGGACTCAATCGTTTAGACCTTTTAAAAGATGTGCCTTTTAGCGAAAAGCTACCTCTTTCGGTCATGATTCCTCCTATGGGTCAAGCCTCTTTGGGTATTCAAATTGTAAGTGCAAATGATAAGGTACGTGAAATTGTCAAAGTTCTTAATGATGAAGAGAGCTTTCTGTGTGCAACCCTAGAGCGTGATTTTATTGCTAAAATTGAAGCAGGATGTTCTGCACCTGTGGCAGTGAATGCGACCATTGAAGGTGAAATGATTATCATGAAAGCAATGATAGGTTATCCTGATGGGTCAAAAATTTTAGAAAAAAAGATTGCTTCTGCTAAAAATTCATGTAGTCAATTGGGACATTTGATGGCAAAAATGATGATGGAAGAGGGTGCTTTACAAATTCTTGAACAAGCTGAAAAAATGGCATTTAAAGAAGAAGATGCACCTGCTGAACGAATTTAATACTTT
>DYMW01000021.1:14793-16360 GCA_020721385.1 Sulfurovum sp.
TGATATCGGTTAAGGTAGATTTAGAGAAGTTCATTTTAATCCTTCAGTAAAATTTCTTTTAATTGTTCTACCGAATGAATGGCATTTTTATAGTCAGAAAAACCCCAATTAATCATCAGGTAATCAATATTGGCAGATTTAGATGCCATTGTATCTCGTTCGCTATCGCCAATAAAAATGGCTTCATGGGCTTCAATCTTAAAATCTTTAAGGTTTTTTTTCAACATATCAGGGCTTGGTTTTCCTCGTGGTACATCATCGTAACAAGCGATGCTATCAAAATAGTCCAAGATTTTTAAATGTGTTAATGATTCTAGTGTTGAGCCTCTATAGGCATTGGTGGCAATACCGAGTAGAAAATTTTTGGCTTTAAGGGCATCTAGTAGTTCTATAATTCCTTCGTAGAGTCGCAACTCTTTTTCATGATTGTCGGTATAGTAACTTGAAAACCACAGTTCATGTTGTTCGGTAAATTCAGGAACTTCATAAAAAAATTCCGCAGGATTGAGGTTGGGTTCATTCACTTTTTCTAAAACCAGTGCTTCTTTCATGGCATCGAGACCAAGGTTGGCACGTACATGATTAATGGCGTTTACAATGGTGCGTGAGCTGTCAACCAAGGTGCCATCCATATCAAATATAACTGCTTTTTTGATGGCTTTTTTCATTATTTGATTTTTCCTATGGGTTGGGCAAATTTAACTTTTTGATTAATGGCAAGTTCAGGAATAAAGGTATCTTTTTGGCTAAAGAGTAAAATGGTAGAACCCATCTCAAACCAACCAAAAAGCTCCCCTTTTTCTAACCACAAATCATCATAGGTGTAGTGTTGTGGCTCTTCAATATCCGAGTTGGTATTGATGGCACTTTCAAACGTAAGAATCATTTTTCCTACATTTAACGCACCCACCAAAACCATAACATACGTTGCACCAGATTTGTCGACACACTCAATAACCACCCGTTCATTTTCAATAAACAAATCGTGTTTATGGCGTAAAAGAGGAAAGTTCACAGGGTAGAGTTTTCCTGGAATATGGGTTGCCGATAGAATTTTTAAGGTATGTGGCAGATGGTATCGGTGGTAATCTTTAGGTGAGAGATAAAAATTGGCAAATTGCCCACCATTCACGGCTCTACTGGCACCAAGATGATTGATGCCAAAAAGTTCATCAATTTGATACTCCATCCCTTTAATCTGATAGGCTTTTCCATCAACAATTTTTCCAAAATCGGTTACCAAAGCATCCACAGGAGAAATCATAACTTTATCGTCTTGCGTAATTTCACGTTCAACTTGTAGGCTTCGTGTAAAGAGTTTATTGAGCGTTGCATAGGCATTAGGGTTTTTAAAATCCGTCATATCCAACCCCATAAGTTTTACATAACCATGGTTAATAATTTTTTGAACAGGTGTCGAAAATTCTTTAGAAGCAAATTTTCCAAATAGGGTTGAAATGACCGATGAATAGTGTTTTTTCATAAGCGTTTATCCTTTATATAATTGCACGTATTATAGCGTTTTGATTTTTTATGATGGTTAAATTTATGGTTAAATTTATGGTTA
>DYMW01000021.1:16460-19367 GCA_020721385.1 Sulfurovum sp.
ATGGTTAAATTTATGGTTAAATTTATGGTTACCCTCTTTTTCTTATAGGTCGATTTTCTCCACCGTTTCTTGCTCCTCTGTTATTTTCACGGTTTCCTCTTTTTCCTTTGGCAAAACATTTTTCACAGACCGAGAATCGGTAACTAAAATCTAAGGTTATGCCACATCGGTTGCATTTTTTGACAAAGTTGCCTTGTTTGAGTGATGCTTCTATAAAGTTGTTAAGGCGTATTCGGGATTCTAGGGCTTTTTGGGTGTGGGGGAAAAGCTCTCCAAATTTGAACGATAACCAGAGGTAGAGTGAAATCTCTCGAACTCTATCTTCGGCGTTGAGCATCATTTCGTTGGTTTGGGCAAATTTTGGTAAATCTCTAGGGGGAATGTATTCAACAATGCTTCCTGCTTCGAGTTGTTTGATGTAACGGTGAAAGACCGATTCTATGTAGGGTGAAGAGATAGAAGCAGGTGCACACGCCAAATAGAAACGGGTTTTTAAATCCAAATGGTACTCATCGACAATGGCAGAAATTTCCAACATCGATTCTAAGTTGGCAGCAACAAAAGGACCTTCAAATTCCATGTTGTCGGCAAAAAAGTTTAAAATGGTTGAGAGGTTTGAGGTCTCTAGTATCTCACCAATCAGCATCACGTGTTCCAAACTTGCCATGACCGAGACAGGAAGTTTTAAAGCAGGTAGAGGAGTATGAAATTTAGAAGTAATGGTCTCTAGTACTTTGGTATCCAACGCACCAATATAGCCTACTTCAGCCAATCCATAACGCCCTGCTCGTCCTGATATTTGAGCCACTTCAGTAGGGAGCAGTTCACGTCTTCGTAAACCGTCAAATTTGTTGTCTTTTGAAAAGAGTAGGGTTTGAATGGGTAGGTTTAACCCCATGGCAATTGCATCGGTTGCCACCAAAACATCGGACTCCCCTTCTCTAAAACGTCGTGCCTCTTCGCGTCGTACTTCGGGGGAAAGGTTACCATAGACCACAGAGACATTGTACTTTTCTGAGAGTTGCTGTTTGAGTCCCAAGACATCACGCCGTGAAAAGGCAACCACCGCCGTACCCTTTTCTATTTTTTTAATGGGTGTTGCGTGTTCGAGTAGTATCAATTCATTTTTACGTTCAAAATGGATAACGGTTAAAGGCTCTTCTAGGTAATCGCACAGTTGTGTCACCGCATCCAAAACATCGGCTGAACCAGTAAGAATCACCTTTTTGGCAGGAGCACCAATGAGTGCGTTTGCCCATGCCCAACCACGATCACGGTCGCTTATCATCTGAATTTCATCAATCACACAAACATCCACATCAACCGAGCCGTTCATCATCTCAATCGTGGAGCTGATATGTGTAGACTCTTCGTCGATAATCTCCTCTTCTCCTGTAATGAGTGAAACCGCAACTCCTTTGGCTTTAAGGTTTTCATATCCTTCTAATGCCAAAAGACGTAATGGAGCCAAATAATATCCTGTATCGGCATCTTGCAAAGCTTGTAGGGCTTGATAGGTTTTACCACTGTTGGTTGGTCCCACGTGAAAAACAATTTCACGTTTGAGTAGTCGAGCCAAAGGAAAAAGATTTTTAAAATCACGAATGGTTTTCGCCAACAACTTTTCTTTTCTTCGTTTCTCTTTTAAAGGACGAATCCGTTCAATAAAATGGTACACAATGGTTCGTTTGACTTTCTCTTTGATTTTCAAACTCAATGATGAGGTGACTTGTGGTTCAACAAATTGTACAATAGACTTTTCGATAAACTCATCATCAATCCCTAAATTTTCCGACAATTCATAGAGTTCATCTTCCAAATCTTGAATGGTTTGCTCAAAGTGTGCTTTCATCTCATTTTTCACATGTGAAAGGTCGTGTACAATGGGCAACTCATCCTCTTGCCATATATGGTGATGGATAAAGGCTCTATCATACGAGGTCATAACGGTATAAGGTAGGGCTTTTCCATAGAGTTCATACGTTTTATCTTTGGTGATGATAAGATTATTGGCTTGTAGGGTAACATGATAATCAGGATTGATGTCGGTTACGATACGTTTGACAATTTCAAAAGGAATATCAACCTCATAAAGGTTGTCTTCAGGAGGCATGGAGCGTATGAGTTGATTGATTTCTGACTCTTTTAAATAACGGTGACCTTTGTGAACCATGGCTAAAAAAGTTTGAATCTCTTCGGTTTTATGGGTAATGGCATCTGCTTTTAGGGCTTCAAGCACACTTTGAATGTAGGCATCATTGTCATTTAATAACAAGGTGTTTTCGATGCTTGGAGTCTGGGTTAGCAATGATTTGGTAAAGGTTTCTTCACCAATGTCAAATGGATAAGGGTGATAAAATTCCATCTCCGAAAGGGTATTAAATGTAACATCAATGCGTTGTTCCCACACTTTCATACGTTTTTGTTGACGCAGATAATTCAGTTTGTTTAAAATTTTATCTTCACTTATTTTATTCAATTTCGCATCAATAAAAGAAGAGAGAATCTGTTGCTCTTCTTCTTTGGTATGTTCATGATTGTTCAGTAACGAGACAATATGTCCCACTTTATCAATCGCTTCAAGTTTGGGTGCTTTAACGCCCATTTGATCTAAATAGTTAATAATATGTAGGCGTAGTTGTGTATTGCCCTCTGACCATGCTTGTCGTAAAGCTCGAACCATCTCTTTTTTAGTCAACATGGGTACTTTAAGGTCAAGCAACATGGTGAGTTCCACGAGTACATCATCGCTTAAATATTGAATTCCCTCATCAAAAGGTTCACCATTCATCAACTCTTTGACTTTGTTATTGATTTTAATCGTATGTTTTTGCTTCTTTTTTGCCATCTTATTGATTCTTTATTATAGTTTATTGTTGATGGATTATAGCATTTAAACTTTTAGAT
>DYMW01000022.1:0-5464 GCA_020721385.1 Sulfurovum sp.
TATCCACGTTGTTTAGCCAATCGGAATGTTGTAAATTGAAGTCAAATTTTGACTCAATTTTACTCAACACTCTGCATAAGTACTTCAATAATATCCGTCATGGTCAAAATGCCTTTTAACTCATTGTTATCAATGACTAAAAGACGTTTTATACTTTGCGTTACCATCATTTTGGCAGCATACTGAACGTTTAGCTTTCCAGAAACAGAGATAGAAGGCATCACCGCAATATCATAAACATTCAACAAATCAATATCACCATCTTCGGCAACAATGGTTTGTAAAATATTTTTAAATGTTACCAAACCATACGCACCATCAGGACTATTTTTTGATACAATCACTGAACGCACACCATGCTTTTTCATCAATTGTAGAGCTTCTCTTACCGTTGCCATTGGGGCAACATGAATTAATTTTTCATAAGGGGTCATTAAATTTTCAACAAGCATTTTTTATTCCTTTTATATCATCGACTGAATATCAGTTTCAAATTTATGTAATTCATTGGTATCTAAACCTGCCACATGGCTAAGGGGTAATGTAAAAACAAAACCACCATTTTTAGCGTTATCCAAATCAAACTTAATCCGAATCGCTTTCATCACTTTCATTGAAAGTTTTCTTGGCAATACAAATAAAAGAACTGAAACATTCTCTTCTAATGTTAATCCAAAAAACACTTTTTTCTCTTCAAGTCCAATATTCTTACCATGAATAATGGTCACACCACCTGCACCAGCCTCTTTGGCTATTGCAATTGCCGTCTCTTCATCTTTATCTTCTATGATCGCAACCAATGCTGTAAATTTCATGCTACACTCCTATTTAATTGTTTTCGTTTATATTCAGCATATATTCCATATCCCATTACCGTTAACATCGGAAAAAGTGACGCAAAAGCAATCAGTCCAAATCCATCAATGAGGGGATTACGCCCTTCAATATTTTCAGCCAAACCCAATCCCAATGCTGCGACCAAAGGCACAGTTACCGTTGAAGTGGTCACACCACCACTGTCATACGCAATAGAAATAATATATTTGGGTGCAAAATAGGTAAAAACAATCACAAAAAGATACCCCACCACAATATAATAATGAATTGGGTCACCCACCACCAAACGATACGCCCCAAGAGCAATACCAATCGCCACACCAAATGCTACCACAATTCGTAACATATTCTGCTGTATCATCCCTTCACTAATCTCTTCTGCTTTAATGGCAATGGCTAATAGAGCTGGTTCTGCCATGGTGGTTGAAAAACCAATCAAAAAACCAAAAAGATAGATAAGAAGATTGTTCTTCATGCTTGTTAACTGAAATGCAATGGTCTCACCAATAGGGAAAAGCCCCATCTCTAACCCAACAATAAATGCATAAAGTCCTAAGAGAACCAAAATGATACCCGTAATAATCTTATGTAAATGGGCTATAGGTTTACGAATAACAGCGTATTGAAAAAAGAAAATCACCACCAAAATAGGTGCAACATCTTTAATAACACCCACCAATTCCAATAAAATATGCATAAGGGAAAAGGTATAAACAGGTGCTTCCAATGAGACCAGTGTACTACTCTTTACAACCATTGAGCCAACATCAACTCCCCAATAGACAATGATTCCAAAAATTTGTACAAAAATCATGGGTGTTAATGAAGCAAAGGCAATGAGTCCAAATCCATCAATCGCAGGATTTCTACCTTTAATACTTGAAGCCAATCCAATCCCCAATGCTGCTACCAAAGGTACGGTCACCGTTGACGTTGTCACACCTCCACTGTCATACGCTAAGCCAATAATTTGTGCTGGAGCAAAAAAGGTTATCACCACAACCAAAATATATCCTGCAACAATATAGTAATGAATAGGATGACCCCACAAAATACGCATAACACCTAAGGCAATGGCAAACCCCACAGAAAAAGCCACCGTCATACGTAACCAAAAAGCATCAATCAATCCATGACTAATCACCGAAGCTTTATCAGCAATGGCAATAAGTGCTGGTTCGGCTACTGTGGTTGAGAAACCTATGGTAAAAGCAAAAAGTAGTAACCAAAAAACAGAACCTTTTCTGGCAAAATCAATAGCAAGATTTTCACCAATGGGAAAAATTCCCAATTCAAGTCCTCGAATAAAAAGTGCCAAACCAACAGCAACAATGAATAAACCAATAACAATAGAGAGTATATTGTTAGGTACAGCTTGGATAATAAACCCTTGAAAAAATGCCACTACCAAAATAATGGGTAACAAATCTTTAAAAGAGTTTTTAAGATCATGGTAAAATATTTTTATGCTTTCTTTCATGCTGTAAGCATACTCATAACAGAGTCAACTATCCCTATAAAAAGCATCAATAATTAGTTATTTTAAGATACATGTAACTTATGTACTCATACAGATTTATAATTGAATACAGGTTCCAATACCTGAACTGGTTAAAATTTCTAATAAGATTGAGTGTTCAACACGACCATCAATAATGTGTGCTTTTTTAACCCCACCACGTAGTGCTTCAATACACGCATCGACTTTAGGAACCATACCCCCTGTAATCGTACCATTGGCTTTCAAGGCTTCTGTTTGTTGAATATCTAGAGCACTGATAAGATTCATCTCTTTGTCTAAAACCCCTGTTGTGTCTGTTAAAAAAACAACTTTTCTAGCTTCAAGGGCAATGGCTATTTGACTGGCTGCCAAATCGGCATTGATATTAAACCCAGGATGTCCAATGGTTGGGGAAGAGGCAATGGGTGCAACAACTGGCACAAAACCATCATCAATAATATTATTCACAATTTTAGGATTAACATGTTTAATGATACCTGTATAACCGAAATTTTCAAAATCCTTTGGAATCGCCTCTAAAAAATTGGCATCTTTACCAGAAATACCAATGGCTTGACCACCTTGATTGTTAAGCAATGAAACAATCTCTTTATTGATTTCACCAGAAAGTACCATTTCTGCAATACGCATCACCTCTTTGGTGGTGACCCTTTGACCATCAACAAATTGGGTTTTAATCCCCAAATCACTCAATAAATCAGTAATACTTTTTCCACCACCATGCACAATAATGGGTTTCATTCCTACCGTATGCAACAACACAATATCTTGTGCAAATTGTTGTTTTAAGTCTTCGGATGTTTGGGCTGACCCACCATACTTAATAACTATTTTTTCATTTGCAAATCTTTTTATAAAAGGTAAAGCATCTAATAGGGTTTTAACAACTTCTATTTTACTTTTCATGGGCATACTCTCCGACGTAGTGATTAATTTTTTCTAAAATTTCATTTTTGATTTGCAATTCTAACTGCATAACTGAAAGGGGTAACTTAAAATCTTCCATTTTAACAGCATCTTTTTGCGTAATCAAAAGAGAAGTAACATCGGCAATCTTCATCTTTTTTCTCAGGTCATGCTCATCAAAATAGGAATGGTCTTCCAAATAGAATTTATCAATAACGCCTTTAGGTAAAAAAGGGTTTAAACGCTCAGGATTTGAAATGGCAGTAACCAACAACATTCTTGGAGTTGCATTAATGACCTTTACCACCCTTTTAAACTCTTGGTTTTCATACAGTTGCATATTGGAAAAAGCTTTCGTAAAAAAAAATTCACGAAAAGGACCTGCAGGAAAGGTCATGTAATTTTTGATGGTTTGAGGAAAAAGTAAAATCTCAAATTTTTTAATATTCACACGATTAAAACCATCATCCAAAAAAATAACTTTTGCACCTTTTTGTAGTGCCAACTCAATCGCTTTTTCTCTCTCTTCACTTACCATCACTGAAGCATAAGGTAAACTTTTTGCCATAAGCATTGCTTCATCACCCGATTGAAACACATCGGTCAAAATTCTACCTTGATGACTTACTTCAACCAAACCTCGACTCTGTCGCCCATAACCCCGTGAGATAATATAACTCTGCCTATAATGTGATGCCAAAGCTATCAAAAAAGGAGTTTTACCACTGCCACCAATGGTTAAATTTCCAATACTAATAATCGGAATAGAATAATCCTTTTTAGGCGTCAAGCTACGTCTAATCAACATTATTAAACCATACAATAAGGATAGTGGGAATAGAAAAAAAATCAAAACCCAATCAAGAAGATTGGGTTTAAAAAAAAGTCTCTCAAAGAAAGAAACCAAAGCCTTATTTGCCATTAAATATGAGCGTGTGCTACTTTTTTAACCGCGTTACAAACAGTTTCAACCTCTGCATCGGTTAATGACGCATACATCGGTAGAGACATTACTCGTTGAAACGCACCCAAAGCCACTGAATAATCAAAAACTTTCATCGAATATTTTTGTTTATAATACTCTGTGAGATGTAGTGGCATATAGTGTACCGCGATTTTAATGCCCTCTTTTTTAAGTTCATTCACGAAATGGTCACGATTTTTATCTATCTCAACAATATATTGAGAAAAAACATGCTCATTTGAAAAAGTTGGTAGCGTAACGTGATGAACATTCGCAAGCAGTTCATTGTATTTAGAAGCAATCTCTTTTCTTCGAGCAATGGTTTTTTTCAATGCTTCAAAATCTGCCAAACAATATGCTGCTTCGACTTGACTCATATCATACTTCCAACCAATATCAACCACATCATAGATATAATTAACATTCCCAAATTTATCACTTACCTTATGGCTCATGCCGTTAAAACTAAGTAATTTTCCACGTGTATAAACTTTTTCATCATCGGTAACGAGTATACCACCATTGACAATCGAATTAGACAAATGTGGTGCAAAACTAAAAACAGTAATATCTGCTCCAGAATTACCAATGTAATTACCTTGATATTGTGCACCCATCGCATTACTTGCATCTTCAATTACTTTAACATCGTACTTTTTTGCTAAAGCATAGACCTTCTCTAAATCCATCACTTCACCAGCCATATGGTTAAGAATAATTGCTTTTAATTTTTTACTTTGATTTTTTTCTAAAGCAATTTCCAGTTTGACTAAGTCAATATTATAATTTTTACTTTCGATATCAACAAAAATTGGTTCTGCATCAAAATGTCTTACGGACTGAGGAACAGAAGGAAAAACATTAATACTACAGAGGACTTTATCTCCACGCTTAAAATCTAAAGCACACATGGCTAAATGCAATGCCGATGTTCCACTATTTGTGGCAATGACATACTTACAACCAATTAATGCTTTAAAAGAATTCTCAAGCTTCTCAACTTTATTCATATCTGAAAATGTAAGAACATCTTCAATATATTGTTTTGTATTTTTTTGAATCGTTGGTTTATAAAACTCTATTATATTTTGCATCTTGTTTCACTTTATTTAGTTTGATATTTTGCATTATACTCTATTTATATTAAATTTTATGTTAAACACAATATAATTTTTAATGTTTTCTTATGTTAAATCTAAATTATGTTAAAAAATTTATTATTTTGAAAGCTTATT
>DYMW01000022.1:5564-19224 GCA_020721385.1 Sulfurovum sp.
AATGCCAAATCAATCGCCGAATACTCAATATGAGCAATCGCATGAACCAACGTTGCTAACCCTTGTGGTTTGTCAAAATCTTTACGTGTTTTCAGTGATTTTGGATGAACAATTTCACATCGACTCGCATAAGAAGGGGCATCAAAGCGTAAAGGTTCAAATCCTTTAGAGGATATAAATTCATTTTTGCTACAATACTCAAAACATTGTTGTGTCCGTTTTTCTTTTGCCTCAATACAATCACTTGTGATGGCTTCTTCTAAAACTTTATATACATTCATAACAATATTATAGCAAATCAAATCAAAGAAAAACTTCTTAAAAATGAAAAAGGCTTAATTATGAAAATTAAAATTCAACCCATGGGATTTACTCAAACCAACTGTTACATTGTTACCATTGACAACAAAGACATTATCATTGACCCTGGTATAAACGCCACAAATTGGGTAATAAGCAATACAAAAAACCCTATTGCAATTCTCAATACGCATGGACACTACGATCATGTATGGAGCAATGCCGAGTTACAAAAGAAATTAAACATTCCTCTCTATATTCCAAAAGATGATGCCTTTATGTTACAAAAATGCCCACTTGGGCAGACTCCCCCTGTAAGTAAAGCGGATGTATTGGTAGATGGTGATAAAGAAATTACCCTACAAGGAATTAAAATTCACTATCGACACTTCCCTGGACATACCCCTGGTAATTCCATTATAGAGATTGAAGATGTATGGTTTTCAGGAGATTTTCTCTTTCAACAATCGATTGGACGCTGGGATTTTCCCTTCTCATCAAAAGATGCCATGATAAAGAGTTTGGAAAAAGCAATGAAAATAAAAGAAGATTTTACCGTCTATCCTGGTCATGGATTAAGTACCACACTCAAACAAGAACAAAAAGGAATGCCAATGTGGCTAAATTATGTGAGAAATAATTAATCATGGTGGATTAAAGAACCCACCATATATTTTTTAATAAGAGAACTTATATCCTCTTCTTCTTACTGTATGTATTACTTGAAAGCCAAGAATACTTTTTAAACGTTTACGTATCTGATTAATTGCCACTTCTACCGTATTGTCACTCACATACTCTGGCTCTTCCCAAAGGGCATTAATAATCTCATCTTTTGAAAAAACACGATCTTCTCGTAGTGCCAAATAAGCCAAAATATCAAATGTTTTACCATTCAAAGAGACAATTTTATCATCATACTCTATTTTTTTATTGGCAATATCAATGACCAATTTACCAACATCAATCTGTGTTCCAAAGAGTTTTCGCATATTTGAAAGTACACGTACCGCAATCACTTCTGGTGAGTCAATAAAGTTTACAATAACATCATCTGCACCCAATGCAAAAAGTGGAATTTGACTTTTTGGAGTGTCCGTTACTACAATAATTTTTGTTTCACGTTTCTTTTTTTTAACTTCATTACTGTATTTTTCTAATGAGTATCGCTCTCCCTCATCCACCACGATAATTAGTTCATAGTGTCGAAAGTCTGTAAAATTGGTTGCATCATATAAATCTTTTGCACTGTCTACAATACAAATAAAGTATTTTCCAAGTTCAAACTCTAGTCGCTTTATGAACTCATCATCAAACCCAATGGTTAGTATTCTCATTGTTATCCTATATATCTCATTAAAAATTACGTCCAGAGGTTATATCAAAAGTACACTTATTTAGAATAAAAGTAGATTTTAATATGGTCTTGATATCAATGTGCAAATTAGCAAAACTTCTGAAGCAACTTAATTTTGTTTAATTATACCTTATTTTTTATCCATTTGAAAATAAATGATAAATTTAACTCTTTTTTCTTAACTTTTTAGCTTTTATATATACCCGTTTAGGAGCAGGATAACCCTCAACTGTTTTATTTTGGTCATTTTCATCAAGAAAATCTTTTAAAGATTGGGTATGAATCCACTCTGTTTTACGTTGCTCTTCTTCTTGGGTTTTAACCATATCCAAAACTTCTATCTCGGTAAAACCTGCTCGATAACACCAATTTTTCAAAGCATTTACCGTTGGGATAAAATAGATGTTTCCCATTTTAGAATAACGGTCACGTGGTGTTAAACAAACCTCCTCTTCACCATCAATCATAAAGGTATCTAAAATAAGCTCTCCACCCTCATTTAAGCCCTTAAAAAGAGATTTTAACATCCCAATAGGATCTGGTCTATGATAGAGTACTCCTAGACAAAAGAGCGTGTCAAATTTGTGTTCATAAAACTCAACATATTCTACCCCTAAAAGTTCATAGGTAATCCCACTTTGTATAAAATAATCCAAAAATTTAAATTGACAAAAGGTCAGAGCAGAGGGGTCAAAACCAATTAACCGCTTGGGTTTATCCTCCATCATTCTAAAAAGATAATAGCCATTGTTACACCCTATATCTCCTACAATTTTATCTTTCAAATCAAAATGAGGACGTAGAAGATTATATTTAAAATTACTTTTCCATTCGCTATCTATAAACGTAGTAGCAACTTGAAAAGGTCCTTTTCTCCAAGGATGCATCAGCTTGGCTGTATCATAAATAATTTGCTCTTCTTCAGTTGAGAGAGTAGAAGGAAGCATCACAACAGTATCACCCAATTGAATGGTAACATCTTTTACCGTGGGTAGACCAGCAATGGCCTCCCAATAGGGTTTAATATTTTTCCATTCAAGACATTTTAAACGCTCTTGGCGTAACGCATTAAGGTCTATTGATGTCTGCATTATTGATACTTAACATACGCCTTCATAATCGTCTGTGCACTCACAGGTTTATCTGCTTCGCCTACAGGTGTATTTTCAATTTTACGGACACTCTCTTGACCACCAATCACTTCACCAAAAATAGTATAACCACCGTTTAACCATGGTGTTGCTTGGGTTGTAATGAAAAATTGACTTCCATTAGTATTTGGACCATGATTTGCCATTGCCAATAAAAAAGGTCTATCAAATACCACATTAGGGGCATATTCATTCACAAACTCTTTGTTCCAAATCGATGTACCACTCATACCTGTACCCGTTGGGTCTCCACCTTGAATCATAAAATCTTTAATAACTCTATGAAAAATTAATCCATTATAATAACCATTTTTTGCATGGGTTACAAAATTTTCAACCGCTAAAGGTGCCACTTCTGGAAACATTTTAAGTTCAATATCCCCTTGATTGGTTTTGAGTACCACGATGGTCATCTTCTCTTGTGGAGTTGTACCATGTGTTTCGATTGTATTTTGATGAGCCGTACCATTTTGACTACTGCTCTCTTTGATCTCTTTTGGATTACACCCTGTAAAGAGTGCCAAAACCATTATTAAAACTACTAATGTTATTTTTTTCATTTTTTAATTCTCACATTTATCAATTTGAAGTTCTTGAAGAAGTTTTGTAAAAAAATCTCCACCTGTTCTATGAATATCATCATGAAACTCAATATGAATTCCATGTAAATCGGGTCTGTCTTTAGAAATTTTTTCAAAAATAAAAGGTTTCATTCCCGTTTCTACTTTTACCTTGTCAATTGCTGTCATAATCTCTTCTGTCAACTCTTGTCTATCTTCAAAAATTAGACTTAAGGTCTCATAACGTTCTTCCATTCGCATACGTGCACGTATCTCTTCACAACTTGCCATTTTTTCTACCTTGCATATTGAACTTCTCGTTTTTCACGAATCACATTCACTTTAATTTCACCAGGATATTGTACCTTATTCTCTATCTCTTTTGCAATATTTTTAGACAATAGCGTTATCTGGAGATCATCAATTTTCCCTGCATCCACAAATACCCGAATCTCACGACCCGCATTAATGGCATAAGCATCAATCACCCCATCTTGCGTCAAAGCAATCTTTTCTAGTTCTTTCACTCTCTTGGTAAAACTCTCTAAAACTTCCCGTCTAGCTCCTGGTCGTGAGGCACTCAATGCATCAGCAGCACAAACCGCTGCACTCTCAACCCCGTCTGGTTCTTCATGACCATGATGGGCGTAAATGGCATTGATTACTGTTGGATGTTCATTATATCTCCGACAAATATCCACACCCAAATCAACATGATTACCACCATGTTCTTGAGTCAATGCTTTACCAATATCATGTAACAATCCTGCTCGAAGAGCTAATTTTTCGTCACCCCCCATTTCACCTGCCATAATAGAAGCCAACTTTGCCACTTCTAACGTGTGTGCTAAAGCATTTTGTCCATAACTTGCACGATATTTCATACGTCCTAGTAATTTCATTAACTCTTCATGCATTGGTAAAAGACCCAATTCCACAACAATATCTTCACCATCTTCTAAGATTTTTTGTTCAAACTCCTCTTTAACTTGAGCATGTACGGCTTCAATACGTCCTGGATGAATTCGACCATCTTCAATTAACAATTCAATTGTTCTTGTGGCAATCGCCCGTCGGTAGAGGTTAAAATTACTAACAATAATCACCCCAGGGGTTTCATCAATAATAATATCCACCCCAAGCAACTGCTCTAAACTTTTAATATTGCGACCCTCTTTCCCAATGATACGTCCTTTGTGTTCATCACTTGGAAGATTAACAATGTTAATTAATCGTTCTCCTGCAAACTCACCTGCATAACGGGTTACCGCTTGTGCCAAAATATAATTGGCTTTTCTTTTACCATCAACTTGTGCTTGTTTTTCATATTTTCGTATGGTTAATGCCATATCCAATTTTGATTGTTCTTCTACTTGTTCTAACAAATGTGCTTTGGCTTCATCTTTTGTCATTGAAGCAGTTTTTTCAAGAATAGAGATGGTATAGTCAATCTCTTTCATCTTTTGTGCTTCAAGATTAAAAAGATGTATTTCTTTTTTTTCTAAACTATTTTTAATCTTAACCAGCTCTTTCTCTTTTTCCTCCATCGATTTTGCTGTTAAATTCATCTCTGTCTTTTGCTTCTCTAAAAATAAAACTTTTTCTTGAAACTGCTTATCTAACAACATCTCTTCTTCTCGAATATGTATTTTAGCCTCTTGTAAAAGATGCTCTGATTCATACTCAATGGCTTTGGCTTTCGCTTTGGCTTCTGCTTCTAAGTATTTAAATTGTTTTTTATTGTCATTACTCATAAACAGATAACTTATCAACATACCTACCAAAAATGTTATACTTGCTACTAATATTAATGCTATCACGTTTTCTCCTTGATAAGGAGCCTAAATCCTTAATTTTTTTTTAAAAAAAATTTTTTTGATGTGATATAAAAGTCTCCCCGAACATCATAACTGTTGGTTATCATGCTCTTGCTGACACAATACTTTCTTCCTATAAACAAAACAGTATTAATTTTATCTCTATTATGTTCAAAAAATCTATCGTAAAATCCTTTACCAAAACCTACGCGTCTTAATGTATTGTCAGTGCCGATAATCGGGACTATAGCTAAATCTATTTGTTTATTATATTTATTAGAATAGTTGGGTTCTTTTACACCAAATTTTTTTATATTTACAGGCAATCTATATTTTACCAAGCTAAAGCTTTCACCTTCCATAAATGGAACTAAAAGTGTTTTTTTCTCTTTTCTGAGCTTTTTTATTAATGGATTAATATTAATTTCTATTTTTAATGGTATATAAAGCATTAATACTTTTACTTGTCGTTTTTTAATCTCTTTATCGAGTAAATTGAGTACAATTTTATCAATTTTATAATGATTCACTTGATTGTATCGCTTTAACTTCTCTATGCATTTTTTTCTAAAATCTGTTTTATCCATATCGCTGTACTCTTTTTATATTTTTTTTGCTATAATCACTAAAATTTACTTATAAACAAAGATAACATTTTGACAATAAAAAACAAATTATATCTCTATCTAATTCCCATAATATTAGTGGGATTAAGTCTATTATTGACTGCTTGTGGTGAAGATTCAACCCAAAAAGTCCAACAAAATCCTCAAGAAAAAACCGCTAAAATCAAACTGGTCGAGAAAAGTATTCCTAAAGAGTATACCTTTACTTTTAGTGATTTAAATAATCAAGCTTCAAAACTTTACATTAAAGAGAATATTTATAATTTTGTCAATATACAACAACCCATTGTTTTGGTTACTTTTTTTTCAACGTGGTGTCCTCCCTGTAGAGGGCAAATACCCCATTTAAGTAACCTTCAAGAGATATTTAAAGAAAATGTTTTTATTGTAGGTGCATTGGTTTATGATGACCTAAATCACAAAGAGTTGGCAAAGTTTTTTGTCTCACAAAAAGCCCATTTCTTTATTTCAAGTAACCAAAAAGAAAATCTTGATTTTGCCCATATGTTGGCACCCAATTTAAGGCTTAAACCCGATTTTGAAATTCCGATGACGGTGATGTTTGTTAATGGTAAATATTATACCCATTATGAACAAGCCATTCCAGAAGAGATGTTGGCAAGTGACATCACCCAAGCACTCAAAAAACTTCAACCATAAAATAAATAAAGCTAAACACTAAAAAAGGTTCAAATCATACCCATGTTCAATATACTCAAAAAAGTTTTTAAAAAAACCAATGATGCCATTCATCAAGTTGCCCCAACTAAAAAGAAAAAAATCAGCAAAGAAGAGTTTGAAGAAATTCTTTTGGAAGCCGATGTTCACTACGAATTGGTAGAAAAATTTTTAGAAGACCTTCCTAGTACTTTTGATAGAGCCCAAGCGTACAATGCCTTGATTAGCGTCTTTCAATACAAAGCCGATTGGAAAACAGATGTTGTAGCCAAACCTTTTGTTGATATGATTATTGGTGTTAATGGTGCAGGAAAAACCACCACCATTGCCAAATTGGCACGATACCATCAAAAAAATGGTAAATCGGTTATTTTAGGAGCTGCCGATACTTTCCGTGCAGCCGCCATTGAACAATTAACACGTTGGGCAAATAGACTCAATATTCCCATTATCTCAACCCAACAAGGACATGACCCTTCAGCTGTAGTTTTCGATACCATCGCTTCTGCTTTAGCAAAAAAAGTTGACCATGTACTTATTGATACTGCAGGACGACTACACACACAGACCAATTTGGGTGAAGAGCTTAAAAAAATGGTACGTACTGCCCACAAAGCCATGCCTGATGCACCTCACCGAAAAATGCTTATTCTTGATGGAACGCAAGGAAGTTCAAGTATCAATCAAGCCAAAATCTTCAATGAAATGGTGGGAATTGATGGTATAATTATTACCAAACTTGATGGAACAGCCAAAGGTGGGTCAGTACTCTCTATAGCACATGAACTTCAAATGCCAATTTACTTTATAGGAACGGGAGAACAACCTGATGACCTTATACCTTTTAAAGCCAATGACTACGTCAATACCATTTTAAATGAAATTTTTATTTAACTTACTCACTCCCATTGTTATATTACTGATGGTAATATTCTCTCTTTTACTTCTAAAAGAGAGAAAAACATTTGATATTCGAACCTTGGTACAAATTAATCCCATTCCTCATACCCAAGAGCTTATTACTCAAGAAAAATATGTCGATGCGGATGAATATCTCTCTTTTTTTATGCAACACGATTATGTCAAAAATGACCCCAAAGCCCAAGAGCTTTCTAACCTTATTCAAGAAAAACGCTCAAATTACAGTTATAAAACCGATAAATTTATAGAAGGCATTGTACAAGGAAAAAGTGATGAAGATATTGGTCGTATTTCGGCGATTGCTTCTGATTTTTTAGTCATTGGAGATATTCGAGATTTGTCCATTCAAGGTAAAAACTACTTTAATCATGAAGAGGTTGACAACACCATGGTAGCCCTCTCCTCTTTGGGTCTACTTGCAACCGCTACAACCGTTTATAGTTTGGGTGCAACCAGCCCCATAAAAAGCAGTTTATCTGTATTAAAATATGGAAAGCGTATCAATAAAATTCCTTCGTGGCTCAATCAAACCATTATTAGAGAGGCAAAAGTGGCTTCTGAGACAAAATCACTTACCAAAGTAAACACCCTTTTAACACCTGTTGAAAAACTTTATAATAATGTTGGATTAAATCAAACCTTAAACCTTTTAAAGCAAACCAAAAATGCCAAAGAGTTACAAGGCTTGGTCAAATTTAGCACACGATTTGGAAAGCAAAGTCCCATGCTACTGCAAACTACTCAACAAACAGCCCTCACCTATGCTAAAGCGATGCCAAACGTAAGCAGTAAAAACTTTATCTACGCCTCAACGTATGGAGAACGTGGATTAAAAGGGCTCAGTAAAATGGGAGAAAGTAAATTTATGCAACGGGTTGGATTTAGAGCCAATTTAATCAAAACCGCCTATAAAGGAAATTTCAACTCCTTAATAACGGCTTTGCTCAAATATCTCCCAAGCTCTGTACTTTTTGGAATGGCTTTCTTAGGACTTTTTTATTTTATTCGGAAGTTTTTCGTTTTAACAAAGAAGCTATTTTAGCCTGTGTTTTTAACCACAATTTATGATCAATGGCTGGAAAACCTGCATAGGTTTTTCCTCCTTGAAGTGATTTGGTTACCCCACCTTTTCCTGCAACGGTTACAAAATCCCCAATGTGTAGATGTCCTGCTGTTCCACTTTGACCACCCATAATAATATTACGTCCTGTGGTAGTCGAACCTGCCAACCCTACTTGAGATGCCATGAGTGAATGTTCACCCACATCACAATTATGGGCTATTTGAATCAAGTTGTCAAGCTTGGTGCCTTTACGAATGTAGGTCGTTCCAAAAACTGCCCTATCAATCGTACAGTTTGCTCCTATTTCGACATCATCTTCAATCACAACATTACCATTTTGGTAAATTTTAATGTGTTCACCCATTTTGGTATGGGCAAATCCATATCCATCAGAACCAATGACCGTTCCTGCATGAATAATACAATCTTTTCCCAATACCGAATGATGGTACACTGTTACATTGGGATAAATAAGTGTATTAGAACCAATACTTACATTGTCTCCCACATAAACACCTGCCATAATAATCACATTCTCACCCAATGTTACCCCTTGCCCAAAACGAACGGTAGGGTCAATATCACACCCTATTCCCTTATTGGGTTCTTTGCTTTTAGTGCTTATCTTATGGGCAAAAAACTTTGAGGTCAATGCCAATTTTAGATAGGCTTCATTGGTAACCAATGCCATCGTGGTTTTAGGAAGTAGATGGGCATACTCTTGGGTAATAAAAACTGCTCCTGCTTTGGTGGTAGCGAGTTGGTCAATATATTTTTTATCATTAAAAAAGGAGATTTGAGAAGGGGTTGCAACACTTAGGGTATGAAGTCCATTGATTTCTATATCTTCATCAGAAAATTCAATATTGATTTCTTGACATATTTGACTTAATTTCATCATTTTTTCCTATCAAAAAAGGGTGCATTAAAATGCACCCTACAAAAACTATCGCTCTATGGCAACGACACCACCACGAACAATCTCTATTGGATTATACCGTTGTGATGCTTCAATAAAATGTCCAACTCTACATGGTTCATCAGCAACCATCCCAATAAACATATTAAGACCAACATTAACGATTCCACCGTTATAAGCACCACATAATGCTTGAATATCTGCCAAACTTGCTTCAATGGGGAATTTCACCAATACCATCTCTTTTTCAACCATCTCTTCATGTTCAATAACTTTATAAACAGGTACCAATTTATGTAGTTGTTTGGTAATCTGCTCAAATACACGTTCATTACCATTGGTGGCAATGGTAACGTGAGATAAGTTAGAGTCAGGTACAGGTGCTACTGTTAATGTCTCTATATTGTACCCACGCCCTGCAAAAAGTCCTGAAATTCTTGAAAGCACGGAACTCTCATTGGCAACCAAAACAGAGATTACTCTTCTTACATTTTCCATTACTTTGCCTCCTTTTTACTCTCTACTTTTTTTGGCAACATCATGTTGTACAATGCTCCTGCAGCAGGTACCATTGGTAAAACATCTTCAAATCGTGCCACTTGAACATTAATAAAGGCTACTCTATCTTTTTCAATGGCATCTTTTAATGCTGCATCAAACTCTGCTTTGGTGGTAACATCATAACCAATTCCATGACATGCTTCAGCCAATGCTTTAAAATTTGGTTGAAACGTTAAATCAGTTTCTGAATAACGTCCATCATAAAAGAAAGTCTGCCACTGTCGTACCATTCCAAGAAAATGGTTGTTCAAAATAACATTAATAACGGGAATTCGATACTCTGCAGCGGTAACCAACTCTTGAACATTCATCAAGATTGAACCATCCCCTGTAATGTTGATAACGGTCTTGTTTGGAAATGCTTTTTTAGCCCCCAACGCTGCTGGAAAACCAAAACCCATTGTTCCTAATCCACCCGAGTTAATCCATTGGCGTGGTCTGTCAAACGGATAGTGTTGTGCCGCCCACATTTGGTGCTGTCCAACATCTGAGGTAATAATGGCTTGTTCACCCACCAATTGACCAATACGCTCAATAACCCATTGTGGTTTAAGCACCTCATCACTGTCCACATACGATTGAGGATGGAGGTTATCATAACGCTCCAACACCTCTCTCCAATCGGCATAACGTGCAGGGTTCACTTTACCTTCTAGTCCTTCAATCATTTTTTCAAGAACTTCTTTAACATCACCTACAATTGGGTAATCAACATCCACCAATTTACCAATGTTCGCAGGGTCAATATCCACATGAATAATATCTGCATACTTTGCAAATTCAGAAAGTTTACCTGTTACCCTATCATCAAATCTGGCACCCAAAGCGATAATCAAATCGGTCTCACTCATTGCCATGTTTGATGAGTAGTTACCATGCATTCCCAACATACCTTGAAGCAATGGATTACTATGTCCCATAACACCTCTAGCCATCAAAGTTTCAACCGCAGGTATCTGACTCATATCTGCAATTTTACGAACCAAATCACTGGCATTGGCTAAAACAACCCCACCACCAATATAGAGCAGTGGTTTTTTTGCTTTTATAATCGCATCAACTGCTTTTTCAATCTGTCTTCTATTCCCTTTAATGGTCGGCTTATAACTGTCAATATTAACCTCTTTAGGGTAAACAAAATCACCAAATTCAGCGGTAATGTCTTTTGGAATATCCACCAAAACAGGACCTGGTCTTCCTGTACGTGCAATGTGAAATGCCTCTTTTAAAATACGGGGCAACTCCGAAAGCTCTCTTACCAAATAGTTGTGCTTGGTACATGGTCTTGAAATTCCAACGGCATCAATCTCTTGAAAACCATCGGTTCCAATCAATGACAATGGAACTTGCCCTGAAATAACCACCAAAGGAATCGAATCCATATACGCTGTTGCCAAACCAGTCACTGCATTGGTAAATCCAGGTCCACTGGTTACCATTGCCACACCAACCTCACCTGTTGCACGTGCATAACCATCGGCTGCATGAACAGAAGCTTGTTCATGTCTGTTTAAGATGTGTTCAAAACCATCTTGCTTGTAAATTTCATCATATACGTTCATGATAGCACCACCTGGGTAACCAAATACGGTCTTTACGCCCTCGGCTATCAGTGCTTCACAAACCATCTGTGCACCATTCATCTTCATGAATTACACTCCAATCGTCTTAGAATTTTGGCGTTGATTGTAGCTAAAATAGGATAAGAAAGGTCTGAATTGTGAAAGGTTATTTTTGAGACCATTAAATGTTCTTAAAAGTTATTTATCTACTCAAACAACTTACTACTCCAAACTAATATAGTAACAACAATCCTTTGTCAAGATGGGCTATGTTATTGTTATATGAGGTATAATAATAAAAAAGACAAAACATTATGAAGAAAACAACATTAACACTCTTTCTATTGGGCGTACTTTCTACTCAAACACTCTATGCTACAAGCAATACCCAAAGTATTGGTGATATTTTGGCAGGAGCTATTCCAATTGTGGCGTATGGGACAACGCTTTATTTAAACGATAAAGAGGGGCAAATGCAATTTTATAAATCGTATGGAACCAATTTGGTGGCAACCAGCGTGTTAAAGTATACCATTCGAGAGAAGCGACCCGATAGCAATGACAAAGACTCTTTCCCATCGTTTCATACTTCAAGTGCTTTTTCGGGTGCGAGTTTTATTCATAAACGTTATGGATTAAGCTATGCCATTCCTGCTTATATTGGAGCTGTTTATACAGGTTATAGCCGTGTGCATTCTAACCGACACCACACACAAGATGTTGTAGCAGGAGCTGTTTTGGGTATGGCTTCGAGTTGGTATTTTGTTACGGATTATAAAGGGGTTCAAATTCAACCCATGGTAGGCACCGAGTATAATGGGGTAACGTTAAGTTATAATTTCTAATATGAAAAATATAGATAAAAATATCATCTACTTAGGTTGGGTAAGTTTTTTTGCTGATATGGCATCCAATATGGTGACAACACTGTTACCCATCTTTGTCATTTATGTCTTACATGAAGGGGTAGATAAATTGGGCATTATTATTGCTGTTGCCACGTTTATCTCCTATATTTTTAGAATTCTGTTTGGCTATTTAAGCGATAAATATCAAATTGTAAAACCTTTTGTGGTCGTTGGCTATTTGGTATCTGCCATTACTAAACCGTTGCTTTTCTTTTCAAATACCTACATCTCTGTATCCCTGCTTAGAGGTATTGAACGTATGGGAAAAGCGGTACGAAG
The DNA here is from genome assembly GCA_020721385.1 of Sulfurovum sp. Classification (GTDB taxonomy): domain Bacteria; phylum Campylobacterota; class Campylobacteria; order Campylobacterales; family Sulfurovaceae; genus UBA1140. Next base: position 18,267 of record DYMW01000022.1, read on the forward strand.
TGCATCTAAAGACAGATTGATTAGCCATTTTGTCACCAACCAAGAGCATGGTAAAACATTTGGATTTCATAAAATGATGGACATTGCAGGGGAATTAATGGGTGCGTTCATTATCTTTGTCATTTTTATCTTTTTTACCCAAGATGAAACCGTCATTAGAAATATTTTTGCATTAACACTAATTCCAGGGATAATCTCAACGTTTATTATTTTATTCTTTGTCAAAGATATACCCTCGAATACCCAACCAACCAACCCCAAAAGCACCGTTATCAATAAACAAGATTTTACACTTTTACCCATTTTATTTATCTATTTTGGGTTTGTCTTTTTTTTAATGAGTGACCAATTTTTTATTGTCAAAGCCAAAGAAGATGGCTATGCTTTGAATATCATACCTCTTTTTATTATGACCTTTACCTTTGTGCAAACCATTAGCAGTTACTATGGTGGTGTATTAACCGATAAAATTGGTGTCAATAAAAGCTTGATTATTGCGTTTATCTTTGCCATCAGTTCCATCTTGTTTATGCAAATAAATTTATGGATTTCATTTGTTTTTTTAGGACTTTTTACCGTATTGAGTTTAAATGCTTTGCGTACACTTATCTCCGAACAAGCCATCTCTAAAAGTTTTGTTTATGGTATATTTTACGGTGGTGTGGCAATTTTTAGCTCTTTGGGTGCATTGGTTATTGGGTTTATTTGGAATCGTTATGGGGTAACCAACGTACTACTCTTTAGTGAAATAGGTATGATGGTGATGTTGTTAAGCTTTCTCGTATTTTTACAGATAAAAAGGAATCATCCATAAAATGAAAAAAGCCATTCTGCTAAGCCTTATCGGTTTCAATTCGCTGTTAGCCCAACCCACGATTGATGTCTATAACTGTTATGGCAATGCTCATGAACTCATTGTTGAAGGAAGAGTTTTAACCGAACGTTCCTTTAAAGAGAG
>DYMW01000023.1:0-6739 GCA_020721385.1 Sulfurovum sp.
ATGTCTGTTGTTAGTATATTTGTTTCTTTGTTTTTCATCTTTATCTACCTTTAAATAGTGTTTATTTGTATGTATGTGTATAATCTATATTAAATTTTAGTATCATGAGTTCATGATCCATTTCAATTTTTATAATGCTTTCAAGATAGTTTCTATCTCTTTGTAGGCCATTTTTAATACTGTTTAAGAGATGAAAATACTCTTTATCAAAGGGAAGAACAATTTTGCTAATTTGTTCTTGGTGAATAATCTTTTGAATGATTTCTATGGCATGTTCATAATAAATTTTATTGACGCTTCGTTGTACGCGGTAGGGTTGCATTAATTTGATATTGTTAATCCAAACCTCTTTTTCTATCTCTTTTAACATATTGTTGTGTTTAACACTCTCAATTTCATGTTTAAATTTTTCTTCATAACGTTTTTTCTCTTCTTTAATATGATTTTCTATATTGGGTTCATGCTCTTGAAGCATGATTGAAATTTCACTATCAGGGATGGTATTGTCAAACTCTTTTTTGTGTTTTGGGTCAATAAGATGTAAGATATAAATCGCACCTTTAAGATAAATGTATTTATCCTCTTTGGCATGATTAAACGTTATACCATGTTGGGATATTAGAGGTTTGTCTCCAATATATTTTATATACATAAATAATCCTTATTTTTTTGATGTAAGATAGGCATCATCTAATTTTTTAACCGATTTTTTGAGTAATGTTATCTCTTCTAAATTACAATCTAGTAACAGTGTTTTTTCTATTCCATTCTTGCCCAAGACGCATGGTTGGCTGATGGCTACTTCTGAATAGAGATTAAGATTGCTGCAACTATGAATTAAAGGGGTGGATAGGGTAAAGATTTTTTTTTCATCAGACAAAATGGCTTTGATAATTTTTGCAACCGCAACGCCAATGGCTTGTTTGGTAAATCCTTTTTTCTCAATGATGCTGTAAGCTCGGTTTTTAACTTTCTCTAAAACGTCTATTTTCATCTGTTCAAAATTTTCTATACCCATCTGTTTAATTCTAATAGGTCCAATATTGGCAACTGACCATAAGATAAACTCGCTATCACCATGCTCCCCAACCACAAAGGCATGAATATTTTTTCTATTGATGTTCATTCTTAAACCCAACTCCTCTTTGAGTCGCATGGTGTCTAAAACCGTTCCACTTCCAAAAACTTTTGCCTTATCTCTTTTGGTCGTATCCAATGCAATGCGTGTTAAAATATCGACAGGATTGGAAACAATGATAATTTTTGATTCTAAATCAATCGCATCTAACTTTTCCATCAACTCTTTGATGATGGTTGCATTTGCTTTGAGCAGGTCTAATCGGCTCTCTCCAACATTTTGTTTTGCCCCAATGGTGATGACAATAATATCTGAGCCTTTTAAATCTTCTAACTGGTCAGTGGCTTTTAATTCCATGTTGCCATTTAATAGAGGAAGTGCATCTTCTAAATCGAAAATTTCACCGATGGCTTTATTGATGGTTCGGTTATAAAGCAGTATCTCTTTGCCTATATTAAGGAGAACCAATGCATCCATCACCCCAATTCCAACATTACCTGCACCAATGATACTAATTTTCATCTGTTATTTCCTTATGAAATCTTCTCAAGATTTTCAAATCCTGGAAGTATCTTTCCTTCAAGAAGCTCTAAACTTGCTCCACCACCTGTTGAGATAAAGCTTATATTCTCTTTTTCTCCTGCTTTATCAGCAGCACTAGCGGTATCGCCTCCACCCACAATACTGTAGGCATAGGTATCGGCAATCGCATGAGCGATTCTATACGTACCTTTTGAAAATCTGTCAATCTCAAAAATTCCCATCGGTCCATTCCATACAATGGTATTGGACATTCCAATTGCCTCTTCAAAAAGTTTCACTGTTGCAGGACCAATATCAACCGCTGTAAAGTTTTTTAAAATATCTTGAATGGGTACAATTTTGGTATCAATAGGGTGATGAATATCATCCGTAATGACCACATCAACAGGAAGATAGATATTAACCTTTGCTGTTTTAGCATTTTTTAAAATTTTAAGGGCTTCCTCTAAATAGTCATCTTCTACCAAAGAGTTTTGCATATCATTTCCTAAGGCTTTCAAAAAGGTATTGCTCATCGCTCCACCAATAATGATTTTATTCACTTTGGGAATAATGTTGTTTAAAAGGGTAATTTTAGAAGAGACTTTCGCTCCACCCACCACCAAAGCTACAGGGGCAACAGGTTTAAAGAGTGCTTTGGCAAAGGCATCTATCTCTCTTTTGAGTAAAAACCCTGCCACATTGGTCTTTACATATTTTGTAATTCCTACCGTTGAACTGTGTGCTCGGTGACTTGTACCAAAAGCATCATTGACAAAAACATCACACAATGATCCCAACTCTTTGGATAGCGTCTCATCATTTTTGGTTTCACCTTTAAAAAATCGTATGTTTTCCAATAAAAAAACTTCACACTCATCGCTCTCTAAAATACGATTTTTATGATGTATAAAATCTTCTATAAAGGTCACTTTTTTGTTTAAAAGTCTCTCTATTCTTTTAATAATGTGTTTTAAAGAGAAATTCTCATCAACTTCTCCGTCAGGTCGCCCCAAATGGGTGACCAAAACAATTGATTTGGCTTGATGATCAATACAATAATTAATTGTATGTAGCGCCTCTTTTATCCGTATATCATCGGTAATAATGTGATGAGAATCCATAGGAACATTAAAATCAACACGTATCAAAACACGTTTATCTTTTATCTCAATCTCTTTTAACGATTTTACTTTTTGCATGAATTCAATATTGCTTAACATCACGATCCTTTTAAATTGTATACATTTTTTGATAATATTTGTTGGCCATTGAACCTGAGTCAAACTCATACAACACATCATTCATGGAGTTTTTCATGAGCTCTATCCATGCTTTTTCATCATTGTAATAAATAGGAATAATTTCCTTTTCAAGGATGTCCATCATGCTTTTGTTGTCATTCTTATCTTGTTCTTCAATACTAAGTGAGGCGTCAGCTCCTAAAATGGTGAAACTGTTCATTTTATCTTTACAAAACTCAGGGTGCCAACCATCGGCAATCGAGAAGTTAATGGCTCCATTCATTGCAGCACTCATACCACTTGTTCCACTGGCTTCTCTGGTAATGCGTGGAGTATTGAGCCAAACATCACACCCTTTTTTTAATTTCATGGAGAGTTCAAGTTCATAACCAATGAGTACCGCTACATTTTTTAAATCTTTGGCAATATAGGTGAGTTCATTAAAGATATTAATCGCATTGGTATCAAAAGGATAGGGTTTTCCTGCCCAAATGATTTGTACCTGTTCTTTGGTTCTAGTAACCAAGGCTTTAAATCGTTCAAAATCATATTTTAACAATCCTGGACGTTTGTACTCAGCAAATCTTCTTGCCCATATAATGGTTAAAATTTCAGGATCAAACATTTTTCCTGTTTGATTGGCAACGGTATTAAAGAGTTCTCTTTTAAGGTGTTTTTTTCGAGCAACGAGTTCATAATCTTCATGCTCATCAAAGGCTCTCAATAGCGGTTTGTCTGCCCAATAGTGTTTGTTTTGAGCATTGGTTATATCTATAATTTTACAAGTTTTGGAATAATCTTTCCACATATCAATTGCAACATCTGTATGCATCTTAGAGACCGCATTGGCAATTTTAGAAACCCTTAAAGCTCCAACCGTTAAACTGAAATGATTGTCATACGTTTGTGTGATTTCTCTTACTTTTTCCAAATCGAGTGAATTGAAAAATCCCATTTTGTGTAACAGATGGATGTCATGAACCTCATTTCCAGCAGCTTCAGGAGTATGGGTTGTAAATCGAATCAGCTCTTTTAATGTATCTAATTTTTGATATTTATGATAAAGTTCAAAGACCATCGGTAGGGCATGACCCTCATTCATGTGATAAATTTCAACCTTATGATTCAGGGCTTCAAGAACTTTAACGCCCCCAATTCCCAATACAATCTCTTGTGCGATTCGTGTCTCTTCATGGGTATCATAGAGTTTATGCGTAATGGTTCTTGACAAATAATCGTTTTCTTCCACATCGGTGGACAACAAAATAAGCGGTGCGGAACCAAATGTTTCGGCAGGAAGTAAATAGGCTTTGACCACAATAATTTTGCCATTAACAGTAACATTGACTTTAACATCCAATTCTTCTAAAAAATAGTAGTGTTTTCTTCTGAACTCTATTCTTAAGTTTCTATTTTCATCTCGGGCTTGGTCATAATAGCCATAACTCCAAAGTATTCCTATACCGACCATGTTTTGTTTTAAGTCATAAGCACTTCTCATGTGCGATCCTGCTAAAAATCCAAGTCCACCTGAATATATTTTTAGTGCTTGATGTATTGCAAATTCCATAGAAAAATACGCAACGGGTTTTTCATACTCTTTATTAAACGGATAGTGTACTATCTGCATTTTCTTACCTCTTTTTAGACATTTAGATTGTTGTATTTAAAAATGGTTGGAGCAAGAACCATTTTTGTATATAATATCATTATAAAATAATAATCATATTACATATAAAATATAAAGAGAGTTTAATCATGTCTATTGCTATTCTAACCTCAGGTGGAGATTGTGCAGGTATGAATCCTGCTATAAAACATTTTGTAGATTACTGTTTCTACAACAATGTTCAACCCTATTTTATCTATGATGGACTGGAAGGTTTGATTGATGGCAATATTAGAAAAGCTGTTCATGAAGATGTGGCAGGAATCATGCATGAAGGTGGTACAAAAATAAGGTCTTCACGTTCAAAACGTTTTTTTGAGTATGCTTATCGAGAACAAGCCTACAACAATCTCAAAGAACATGGCATTGATAAACTGGTCATCTTGGGTGGTGATGGTTCATTTAGGGCATTAGACCAATTTTACAAAGATTTTGGTGTACAATTTGTGGGTGTTCCTGCCACGATAGACAACGATATTTTTGGAACGGATTACTGTTTGGGTGTCGATACGGCATTAAACATGATACGCAGTGCCACCGATGCCATACGCGATACTTCTGCCTCTTTTAGACGAGGCTGTGTTGTCGAAACCATGGGTAGAGATTGTGGTTATTTGGCGTTGGTGTCAGCCATAACGTGTGGTGCAGAGGTGTGTATCATTCCTGAATTGCCTTATGATTTGGAAAATTTGGGTAAAAAATTAAAAAGTCAGTTGCGACATGGACGACGCTATATTGTCTGTATTGTAGCTGAGGGAACAAAACAGACCCAAAATATTGTCAATTGGCTCGAACACGATGTGGGTATTGAAACACGAGCGACCATATTGGGGCATACACAAAGAGGTGGAAATCCAACCGTACATGATCGATTGATGGCAATAGAGTTTGTAACCAATGCGGTAGATACACTGCTAAGTAATGCTTCTCATGATGGATTGGTGGTTGTTTATAAAAATGCAAAATTTGAATTTGTTACCATTGATTATGTCAATTCCAATAAATATCAAATAAAAGCTCATTTAACCAAACTGGCAAAGAGTATGGTGGAGTAAGCATTTTTAATTGGTGCATAATTTATATACAACATTCTTAGATTAAAACGTAAAAATCTGATTCAAACTATGAGTTGTCTTCTAGGCTTGTGGAGCTTTCGTTAAAGCATTTGGATAGATAAAACCATCCAAATGCAAGAGGTTGTTAGTAGCCTACTTCAAAAACTCTTTTACGTGTTGAATCTCATATTTTGAACCAAAATAGATAGGGGTTTTTTGATGAAACTCTGTACATTCGATATCAAGAATTCTCCGCTCTCCATCAATAGCTTCACCATTTACAAGCTCCATAATAAAGGCGATAGGATACGCTTCAAAAATGAGTTCTAAAATTCCATCAGGATTGGATGTGGTAGCAGGTGAAGAGTAAATACCACCTTTTTTAAAGAGTATCTGATGGGTGTCAAGGGTTAAACTGTCACTAAATCTTAATCGGTAACCTTCATCAAAAAAGCTTTGAATCAATGCTTTGTGTTTTGAACTCCATTGCGATTGTATTCCTGCGGTTGAGTTGATTTTACCTTTATTGGTCAGTTCAAAGGACTCTTTTTGTATCAACTCGCCATGTTTATAGGAGAAAAATTTTACCCCTTCACTTTTTGAAGCAAAAACAATTTGAAAGGTTGGTCCATAGGTAATATAGATAGAAGCTTTTAATGATTGGGCATTAAACTCATTTTCATAAATGGCAAACATAGAACCCAATGCAAAATCAACATCTAAAAGTTCAATATTGTCAACTGCCACATAACTCACAAGGTATTTCCCATTATTGTTAATGGTACAAAGTTGTTTTTTGTCTTTTCCCATAGCCCCTTTAACGCTTTTAACTTTTTCAAACTCACTCTCTATAACTCTTCTACAATGTTCATAAACATCTTGATGAATGGCTTCATCTGATTTGGTTGTATCTAAAAAATCTGTACAACTTTGAAAAACATCTTTTTCTATGGTTATTGCAATATTGGAGATGGCATTAAAGACTTCAATCATTTTATTTTACCTTAAAACTTTTATTTTTATAAGGCAATACTATAGTACAGCTAGGCTTAATCCCGAATTATGAAATTGCTTAATTATCGGTCATTTTTTCACAAATATGAGAGAAAAATTAGTATATAATGACAGTATCATTAAAAGGAATTGTTATGCTTATGATTAAAAAAAATGG
>DYMW01000023.1:6839-18789 GCA_020721385.1 Sulfurovum sp.
ATATAATGACAGTATCATTAAAAGGAATTGTTATGCTTATGATTAAAAAAAATGGTGATTATTCTATAACTAAAATTTTGAATTCAGGAGATAGTTTTCAATTTGGTTACAAAGTGAATAATCAAGAGTGGGTTTGTGAAGAGGAGTGTAGCACTATATGCTCTCCTTTAGGAACTTTAAACTCTTTGCTTGTGTTATAATTAATTTTTTAATATAATTATTTTTTAAATATTAAGTACATAGAATACTTAATGTTGTTATCTATCAAATCATCTTACTCTACAGGAAAAAAAATGAAAGCTGTTGTCATGGCAGGTGGATTCGGAACCCGAATTCAACCTCTTACGAACTCTCGCCCGAAACCAATGTTACCGATTATAAACAAACCTATGATGGAACATACAATGATGACCCTAAAAGATTTAGGGATTACCGAATTTATTGTTTTACTCTATTTTAAACCAGAGGTTATTCAAGATTATTTTGGAGATGGAAGTAATTTTGGGATAAAAATTACCTATGTTGTGCCTGATGATGATTACGGTACAGCAGGTGCAGTGAAATTGGCAGAAAAGTATATTGGAGATGATAATTTTATTATTATCAGTGGAGACTTGGTAACCGATTTTGATTTTCAGAAAATTTTTGATTATCATGCCCAAAAAAAATCGAAACTCACCATTACCTTAACCTCTGTAGACAATCCTTTAGAGTTTGGTGTGGTTATTGCCAATGAGGATGGGAAGATAGAGAAGTTTCTTGAAAAGCCAAGTTGGGGTGAAGTGTTCAGTGATACGATTAATACGGGTATCTATATTATCGAGCCAGAGATTCTTAATTATATTCCAAATAATGAAAATTTTGATTTTGCCAAAGACCTATTTCCTCGTTTGATGCGTGAAGGAATTGATTTGACAGCGGGATATGCAGAGGGGTATTGGAGAGATGTTGGTAACCCTGAAAGTTATCGTGATGTGTATGATGATATTTTGACAGGTAAAGTCAATTTTAAAATTGCTGGAACGGTAACACATTATCCTGATGGAGTACTGTATAGTGAGGGTTTGTATGAATTGGATAAAAGCATTGAAATTATTGGTACGGTAGTATTGGGTAAAAATGTTGTTTTAGAAAATGGTGTTAATCTTAAAAATGTGGTTATCGGAGACAATGTAACCATTGGTCAAGACAGTAAGATTAGAAATACTGTTATATGGGACGATGTTCATATTGATCGAAATGTTATGCTCGATACGTGTGTTATTTGTAACAACAATGAAATTGGTAAAAATGTTATCGTTAAAGCAGGAATGATTTTAGCCGAAGGGTGTGAAATTGGAGAGTTGGTCAAGGTAGAAAAAGATGTGACCATTTGGGCAAATAAAGTAATTGAAGAGGCTTCTATTGTTAGTAGCAGTTTGATTTTGGGAAGTAAATACAAAAATTCTATTTTTGAAAATGGTATGGTTGTAGGGCAATCCAATGTTGAACTCTCTTGTGAAATGGCAACCAAATTGGCTGAAGCTTTTGGAACGCAACTACCTCGTGGTTCAACGGTATTGGTCTCTCGTGATTATCATAAAAATTCACGTATGCTTAAACGGGCTTTTTTAGGGGGACTTCTTTCATCAGGTATTAATGTGATTGATTACAAAGATATTCCTTCTTCGGTATTGCGTTGTAGTTTATCGGCAAATGATAATTATGAGGCAGGAGTCTATTTCCGTCAAAAAATTGATGACCCGACTTCTACGGTTATTACTTTTTATAACCATGAAGGATTGCGTCTTAACAGTGAGGTTTCTAAAAAGATAGAAAAAGCCTTTTTTAAAGAGGACTTTAGACGGGTAGATTACTCTAAAATTGGTGAAATTAAAGAGTCTCATCATGAGCATGAGTACCGCGTCTATAAAGAGGGAATGGAATTATTACTGAAATCACACATGTTTAAATGTGTGGATTGTCGTATCGCAGTAGACATGATGCATGGAATGGCATCCGAAGTTTTCCCTAGTATTTTAAATGAGATGGATGTGGACAACATTATGTTTAATGCCCATCCTGATATTCACCGTTTGGCGAATATTACTGCGTTAACCAAACGCTCTAATGAAGACATGAGTGCAGTAATTAAGGCATTGAACCTTGATGCTGGATTTATGCTCTATCCTTATGGTCAACGTTTGGACATTGTATGTGATAAAGGAGTAGTATTAAGTAAACAAGAGTCTTTATATTTGGTGCTTTTACTTTTAGATAAAGAAGCAGAATTGGCTGGTAAAAAGAAACATGTTTTTCTTCCAACATGGGCAGCAGATATTGTTCCTTTTGATCATCTTGAAATTGAACGTGGTCAATATGCAAACTTTAAAGCCAAAGAGATGAAAAAATATGACCTTGTTGCAACAGGTGAGGGGAACTTTACGTTTACTGAGTTTGCAACACACAGAGATTCGATGTATGCAACGTTAAAAATTGTAGAGATGATGTTAAATCAAAATGTGAAACTTTCTAAGCTTATTGAGTCGCTTTCTAGTTTTTACTATAAAGTAACACAAGTTGAATGTAAACAAGCGTTAAAAGGAAAAATGATGCGTATGTTTCTTGAAGATGCTAAAGATAAAAAGTCATCAACCCTTGATGGTGTCAAAATATGGCTGGATACCCATGATTGGATTTTGATGATTCCTGATCAATATACAGATAAGCTTAATTTGTATATACAGGCTGAAAATGATGAAAAAGGTCAAACAATTTTAGAGACTTATTTAGAAAAAATTAAAGAGTGGTCTAAGTCATAATGTTAAAACCATCACTCAATCTTTGCTTTTTTTGGCATATGCATCAACCTGATTATCGAGGGAGTGATGGTGTTATGAGTATGCCATGGGTCTTTCTTCATGCCATTAAAGACTATTATGAAATGCCTTGGCTTTTAACCAAATATCAAGGGTTAAAAGCCACGTTTAATATTTCTGCACCATTAATTGAACAGTTAAATTTGTACAAAGAGCCTTTGAAAAATGATTATTTTCTCTCACTTTGGGAGGCTCATCCTTCAACATTAGAGCAAAATGCACGAGCATGGCTGATTAAAACGTGTAAATCAACACAATATGAGACGATGATAAAACCCATAGAGCAATTAAGTTTACTCTATCATCAAGCAGAACTCAATGATGAAGAGCTTATTGATTTTGAAGTTCTTTTTATGTTGACATGGTGTGGAAATTATCTGCGTCAAGAAAACCCTTTGGTTCAAGAACTTTTTAAACAAGCCAAAGGTTTTACCCAAAGTGACAAAACCAAACTGCTTCAAGTCTTATCGGATTTTGTGGCAACGATTTTACCTTTTTATGCCAAGTTGCAAAAAGAGGGAGTAATTTCACTCTCCACCACGCCCTATAATCACCCAATTTTACCGCTATTGCTCAATATGGAAAATGCCAAACGTGCGAATGTTCATACCACGCTTCCACATAACCCCATGTCGCTTAGAGACGATGCGATTGAACAAGTAGAACGCTCTATTGCTTTGTATAAAGAGACTTTTGGATGTAAGCCCACAGGTTTTTGGCCAGCAGAAGGGGCGGTGGATGAAGAGAGCGTTGCCATTTATAAAGAGCGAGGTATCTCATGGATAGCAACCGATGAGGCAATTTTGTTTCGTTCACTTAATAATGATACCCGTAAAAATCTTTATAAACCCTACAATTATAATGGCATGACGATGGGTTTTCGTGATCACGGATTGAGTGATTTAATTGGTTTTAACTACCGTTTTAAATCGGGGTATGATGCGAGTAGACATTTTATGCAGGTGGTAGAACCGATTGCACATACACAAGAAGATGCAACCATTTTTGTTATTCTTGATGGTGAAAATGCTTGGGAGTTTTTTGAGAACAACGCTTATGATTTTTTTACCGAACTTTATGAACGCTTTACTCAAACTTCATGGTGTAAAACAGTGACCATGGATGAAATCTCAATGCTGAAAAATAAAGGAATACTCAATACGCTTGCTTCAGGAAGTTGGATACATGGAAACTTTGACACATGGTCAGGACATGCTGAAAAGAACCGTGCATGGGAGTTGATTTATCAAACCAAACGTGATTATGAACATCACAAAGAGGGTATTGCAGATGAGGTAGCCCAAAAGATAAAGTTTCATTTTTTAGCATCAGAGTGCAGTGATTGGTTTTGGTGGTATGGTGATGACCATATAACCGCGTTTGGCTTGGAGTTTGACCGACTCTTTAGGGAACATCTTATAAGCATATACCATCTTCTTAATATTCATCCACCTGCGGATTTGTTTGAATCGATTATTTCTCATAAAAGCTCTGTCTCTTTTTTATTGAAACCTCAAGCATCCATTACGCCGATAATCAATGGTAAGAATGGCTCTTTTTTTGAATGGCTTGGCTCAGGAAGTATTGATGAGAGCAAACTGTACTCTACGATGGATAGGGTACGTGGACCCATAGAGAAGATTCATTATGGACACAACAATACGGCTCTGTTTTTAGCGTTTGAAGGTGAGATGACTTCATTAAGAATGTCATCATTACAGCTTCAAGTGATTATTGAAGAGACAGGGGAACATCGGAGTTTTTCTATGGCAGAAGCTTATGATAAAGAGGGTGTTCAGTTAGCAGTAGACGAGCGTATAGAGTTGGCACTTTCTAAATCACATTTTCAAGATTACAGTGTTGTGCATCTTCGATTTGAGATTGTAGATGGTCATGATATTGTGCAAACCATGCCAGGTTATGGGGCATTGGCTGTTGATTTGGATGAGACCTATGCGGATAATTGGTTTGTTTAATAACGTAATAAAAAAAATATATAAATGGGAATAAAAATGGCTAAAACAACAAAACTACTCTTTGGAATTCACATGCACCAACCTGTTGATAACTTTGACTGGGTTATTAAAATGGGTGTCGAGACCTGTTATGGACCATTTTTTGAGGTGATGAGTGCGTACCCTGATTTCAAATTTTCGGTACATTGCAGTGGTTGGTTAATGGAGCAGATACAAGAGAAGCATCCTAAACTTTATGGTCAAATTCAGACCTTGGCAAAAAATGGAAGCATTGAATTGTTTTCGGCAGGGTACTATGAACCAATTTTAAGTGTTATTCCTTCTAAAGATAGGGTAACCCAAATTGAGATGCTTAACCATGCCATTAAAACAGAGTTTAAACAGAAGCCCAAAGGGCTTTGGCTTACCGAACGTGTTTGGGAATCATCGCTGATTCCTGACCTCAATAAAGCAGGGATTAAATACACTCTCATGGATGATTACCATTTTCAGTGTGCAGGATTTGATGAAGAGATTTTAGATGGTTACTACATGAGCGAAGAGGGTGGAGAGCAAATTGGACTTTTTCCAATTAGCAAAAAATTGCGTTATGCGATTCCTTTTTTAAATGTGAATTCGGCGATTAAAGCGATTAAATCCTTTGATGGAAAAGAGGACTCGGCAGCAATTATTTTTGATGATGCTGAAAAGTTTGGTATGTGGCCAGGTACGCATGAGTGGGTCTATGAAAAAGGGTGGCTTAAAAACTTTGTAGAAGCGGTTTTAGCCGATGAACAGATTGAGACGATGCATTACGGTGACTATTATGAGCAAAAGCGTACACGTGGCATTGCCTATTTACCCAATGTCTCTTACTATGAAATGGGTGAGTGGAGTCTGCGTGCTGATGATGCACTGAAGCTTCATGCTTTTAAAATGGAAATGGGTCATGAGCGTTATGATGCAGAGGGTGTGAAGTTTTTAAAAGGTGGGATTTGGAAAAACTTTTTGGTGAAATATGAAGAGAGTAACCGTATTCATAAACGTACACTAGAACTTTCTAAAGCCCGTAAAAGTGTTGATAACATCGCGTTTGACAGTGCTTTATACAAAGCGCAAACCAATGATGCTCTTTGGCATGGGGTTTTTGGAGGGTTGTATCTTCCTAATTTACGAGACAACGCTTATACGTATATTATCGAAGCGGAAAATGTGCGTTATGGTCGAAAAAATCGTTTAGAGTCTGACCAAAATGAGTTGGATGGACACGATAAAGTCAAAATGGTTATGCCAAAATATATCTTCCGTTTTGATGCAGCTCATGGTGGACAATTGGTTGAATTTGATAACCGTAAAGCGTTGTTCAATTGGCAAAATACGCTAACCCGTCGTAAAGAGGCGTATCATCAACGATTGCTTCAAGATACTCCTGTGGTTGAAGAAGAGGTGACGCCAAAAGAAGATGGAATTGATACGATTCATCATGCAATGGTTAAAGTGGATGATACTTTGCGTAATGCGATTATTTATGATTGGTATCTCAAAAACTCTTTTGTTGACCACATTAGTGATGAACGTTTTAATGGTGACAATTTCCGTTACTGTAATTTTACGGAATATGGTGATTTTGCCAACCAACCTTTTGAAGTTGAGCTTGATAAACATCAGGTGACTTTTTGGCGTGATGGTGGTTTATATTTTCCAGAAAAGATGCCCACACGTTTAGACAAAACCTATATTTCAAATAAAAGTGGATTTGATTTTAACATCAATCTTGCTACCCAAGCAGAGGGAAATTTTAATTATGTTTTAGAACACAATTTCCATTTTGCTGATTATGAGAAAATTCTAATAAATGGGGAAGTGTTGGAAGATGAGGGAAGCTTTAAGGCGGTCAAAATATTAGAGATTCATGATGCACTGTTAAAGCAAAAAATCATCATTAAATTGGATGTTTCTTGTGATATTTATTACTTCCAACTCAAAACCCTTTCCCAAAGTGAACATGGGTTTGATTTGAGTGTGCAAGGGATTGGTTTTGCGATGGTGATGCCATTTAATAAATTGTTGACCATTAGTGGTAGCTTGGAGGTAAAACATGTCTAATATCAGGTATGATCGTATCCATGATAACCATGTTATTATCGCTCCAGAGCGTTTGCATCGACCTGATTGTTATTTGAGTAAAGCTCCTACCAACAGAGAAGTTGAGGATTTTTTTGATAAAGCGTGTCCCTTTTGTGAGGGAAACGAAGCGTTAACCCCTCACGAGATTTTTGCCATTAGAGAAGAGACCTCTCTTGCCAATAAAAAAGGTTGGCAGACACGGGTTATTCCCAATCTTTATAAAGCGGTACAGATTGAAGCTCCTTATCAACATCATCATGGGGCTTTTGAATATTGGGAAGGTTTTGGTGCACATGAAGTGATTGTTGATACCCCAAAACATTATACCTCAATGCTTCAATGGCATGAAGCCGATGTGGTGGCATGGTTACAAACATTACGGGCTAGAGTTGCTGATTTACGCCGTGACCATCGTATTGCGTATATTTCTCTTTTTAAAAATGAGGGGGTACACGCGGGTGCAACACAGACCCATTCACATACACAGTTGATTGGATTACCAATTATTCCGAAACTCCAAAGAGAAGTTTTTCAGCGAACGTATGATTATTATAACCATCATGCACACGCTTTATTGGTATCAGAGATAAGCAATGAAGAGGCAAATGGTGAGCGTATTGTGGCTCAAAAAGGTGACTTTACAGCGTATTGTCCTTATGCAAGTGCGTATCCGTTTGAAGTAATGATTAGTTCTAAAAAAGCTTTAGGACAGATAGATACATTGAGCGATAAGAGCATGGAAACATTGGCACCACTACTCCTTTTAATCCTTAAAAAATTAAAACGTCAATTGGGATGTTTTGATTTTAATTTATCCATAGCAACACCACCCTTGCAAGAGGGTACGGTTGAGAGAGAGTTGCTGTATAATGTGGATGAGGCGTGTCGGTTTGCCATTCGTATTATGCCAAGACTTTACAAACATGCTGGGTTTGAAGTGAGTACAGAGGTGATGATTAATCCTGTTTCACCTGAATTTTGTGCCAAATTATTAAGAGAGGGAAATGATGAATAAATTAAATATTTTACTCGCAGCATCCGAAGTGGTTCCATTTGCAAAAAGTGGAGGACTCGCCGACGTGGCGGGTGCATTACCCAAAGCACTAAAAGCTTTAGGACATGATGTTCGTGTGGTAATGCCTCGCTATTATGTGGTTGATAAAGAGAAATACAATTTACAACCTTTACAAGGAGAGTTGGGTGTTCCCATGGGAAGTATGGGTAAAGCGTGGGCTGGTGTTTATGAAGGTGTTTTACCCAACAGTGATGTGCCTGTTTATTTTATAGAACATGATGGTTTTTTTGGTCGAAAAGGTCTTTATGATGAAAATGGAGAGGGGTATGGTGACAACGATAACCGATTTATCTTCTTTTCAAAAGCAGTGATGCAATTGGCAAAAAAACTGCATTTTCGACCTGATGTGATTCATGTGAATGATTGGCATACGGCACCGATTCCTGTTTTACTCAACACCACGTACGCCAATGACCCTGATTTTAAAAACACAGGAACCTTGTTGAGTATTCATAATCTACAACATCAAGGCAAGTTCTATAAAGGAGCGATGGATGTTTTGGGTGTGGGCTGGGAACATTTTAATATGCATGAACTTGAAGAGTATGGTGGAATTAACCTTCTTAAAGGGGGAATTGTTCATACCGATGCAATGAATGCAGTGAGTAAAAAGTATGCCCAAGAGATTCGTACACCAGAGTTTGGTTGGGGACTTGATGGACTGATTAATGCAAAAGCCTACAAACTTTATGGTATTTTAAATGGTGTTGATTATGATGAGTGGAGTCCTGCGATTGATGAGTTTATCCCTCAAACGTTTGATAATGATGATTTAGTAGGTAAAGCGGTCTGTAAAGAAGCCTTACAAAAAGCCTTTAATTTACCCGTTAGAGCCGATGTTCCCTTAATTGGTTTGGTGGGTCGTTTGGCGGAACAGAAGGGAATTACACTGTTGTCATCGGCAATATGGAACTTGATGGAGATGGACATACAGATAGTGCTACTAGGAGCTGGCGAGAAGTGGGCAGAGCATTTCTTTTCTGATGTTGCGACCAAATATCCCCATAAATTTGGTTGTTTTATTGGGTATAAAAATGATTTATCGCATCAAATAGAAGCAGGAAGTGATATGTTTTTGATGCCATCACTCTTTGAGCCATGTGGACTTAATCAGATTTACAGTCTTCGTTATGGAACGGTGCCAATTGTAAGAGCCACAGGAGGTTTGGATGATACCATTCAAAATTATGAAAGTACGACGCAAAGTGGTACAGGGTTTAAATTTTATGATGCCACACCAGAAGCATTAACAGGTACCGTAAAATGGGCGGTGGATGTTTGGTATAATGACAAAGAGGGATTTGAAAAAGTTCGTCAAAATGGAATGAAACAGCGTTTTGATTGGGCAGAAGCAGCACAAGGTTATGAAGACCTTTATCGTCATATCATCGGTGGTCGTTTAAGCAGTGTCCACCAATAGCAGTTTAGGAGCTAAAATGTCACACGCAATACACTACAATATCTCAACATTAAGTGAATTGGATATCTACCTTTTCAAGCAAGGTAACCACGCAAAACTTTATGAGAAGTTTGGGGCTCATTTTATGGTGCATCAAGGAAAAAAAGGGGTTCATTTTGCAGTGTGGGCTCCCAATGCAAAGAGTGTCAGTGTTTGTGGTGATTTTAACTACTATGATGCCGATGCACATCACCTTGAGTTGCGAAATGACGACTCAGGAGTTTGGGAAGGGTTTATAGAAGATGTCGAAGAAGGCTTAACCTATAAGTATCATATCGTCTCTCAATTTCACAATATTGTACATGATAAAAGTGACCCTTTTGCTTTTTTTAGTGAGAAACCTTCTAATTCAGCTTCACGTGTTTGGAGTCTTGATGGGTACGATTGGGAAGATAAGATGTGGATGAAAGAGCGTTTCAAACACAATGCTCATGATGCACCAGTTTCTGTTTATGAGATGCATCTTGGTTCATGGAAACAAAAAGTAGAAGAGGCTAATCGTTACTTAACGTACCGAGAGTTGGCTGTTGAACTTGTAGCATATCTTAAAGAGATGAACTACACCCATGTTGAGTTTATGCCTCTGACAGAGTACCCTTTCTTTGGTTCATGGGGGTATCAAGTAGTGGGTTATTTCTCTGCTACTGCACGTTTTGGAGAGCCACAAGATTTGATGTATCTGATTGATGTGTTGCACCAAAATGGAATTGGTGTTATTATGGATTGGGTACCTTCACATTTTGCGGTTGATATGCATGGTTTGATTAATTTTGATGGAACAGCTCTTTATGAACATGATGACCCAAGACAAGGGTTTCATCCTGAGTGGGGAAGCATTATTTTTAACTATGGTCGAAATGAAGTCAAGTCTTTTCTGATTTCATCAGCAATGTTTTGGCTTGACAAGTATCATATTGATGGTATTCGTGTAGATGCTGTAGCGTCTATGTTGCACTTAGATTACGCCCGTAAAGAGGGAGAGTGGATTCCCAATGAGTTTGGAGGCAATGAAAACCTTGAAGCCGTAGCCTTTTTACGTAAACTCAATGAGAGTGTTTATGCAGAGTTCTCCGATATTATGATGATAGCCGAAGAGTCAACCGCATGGCCCATGGTAACACGTCCAACAAGCATTGGTGGTCTGGGTTTTGGTTTCAAATGGAACATGGGTTGGATGCATGATTCGTTAAAATACATGAGTTACGACCCAATTCATCGTCAACATCACCACCATCAACTAACCTTTAGCTTGTGGTACGCTTTTGATGAACACTTTATGTTACCTCTTAGTCATGATGAAGTGGTACACATGAAAGGCTCACTCATCAACAAAATGCCAGGTGACAATAATCAAAAGTTTGCCAATCTACGAGCCATGTATGCCTATATGATGTCACATCCTGGTAAAAAACTCCTTTTTATGGGAGGAGACATTGCCCAATACGCCGAATGGAATTTTGAAAAAAGCCTTGATTGGCACTTATTAGAAAATCCGTTACATAAGAAACTACAAAAGATGGTCAGTGATTTAAACAGCATCTATCGTAAAGAACGGGCGTTACATCAATACGATGAAAAACAAAAAGGTTTCGAGTGGATTGACGATGGCGACTATCAACACAATTGCATCAGCTTCATGCGTAAAAGTGACAACCCTGAAGATACCATTTATGTATTGTGTAACTTTGCCGATGAAACCCGAGAATCTTATAGAGTTGGTGTGCCTTATGCTGGTGACTATGTAGAGATATTCAATTCGCAATCAGCCTATTATGAAGGGTGGAACATTGGAAATACAGGAGCGTTAACGGCTAAAAAAGAGCCGATGCATGGACGTGAGTATTCGATTACTTTGACGTTGCCACCTTTGGGAGTGTTGTATTTGAAGAGGGTTGGTTAGGTAGAGTTTAATGCACTTTTGGAAATAGGGTTATTCCCAATGACGAGATTGGGAATGCATTAAATTAAAGCTTATAATTTGTCTTCTTTAGGGTTCGCACCATATTGATTTTCGCCCTCTTGGCTGTCCATTACAAAGAATGCAAGAAGCACAAGACTGGCAATTGGAATAAGGGCAATTAAATACCACCATCCACTACGACCTGTATCGTGTAAACGGCGAATACCTACCGCAATTGAAGGTACGAGTGTTCCTAGGATATATATTAATGATAAAATACCGATTCCTCCAGTATTTCCACCTGTGAGACCTGCCATTACTCCATCGAGTAAACCGACAACAACAGCAAATATAATATAAAAAAGAACAAAGTACCAATATTCTGATCGACTGGCTCTTCCCTCAAATTGTGCATATTTGTTTTTCATGACATCTAAAAAATAGTTCATCGTTAATCCTTGTATTAATATGGACTTATATTCTATGGTATTTATACTTTCTTATTACTTTTAATGCTAATATTTATATAAAGCAAAGAGTTTTTCGCTAGAATTCGCTTCTACTTTTTGAGTAGAA